>JBDUCE010000012.1:0-14771 GCA_040003635.1 Betaproteobacteria bacterium | reverse complement strand
ACTGGTCGATGTCGATGCCGCGCGCCGCGATGTCGGTCGCCACCAGCACCTGCAGCCCGCCTTCCTTGAACTCACCCAGGGCCCGCGTGCGTGCACCCTGGCTCTTGTTGCCATGGATTGCCAGCGCGGTGATGCCATCCTTGTTGAGCTGTTCGGCGAGCTTGTTGGCTCCGTGCTTGGTGCGGGTAAATACGAGCACCTGGTGCCACTGGTGGTGGCCGATGAGATACGACAGCAGCTCGCGCTTGCGGTCGCGATCCACCGGGTGCACCTTTTGCGCGATCATTTCGACGGTGGCGTTGCGCGGCGCGACTTCGATCAACGCCGGGCGGTTGAGCAGCGAGTCGGCGAGGGTCCGGATCTCGTCCGGGAACGTTGCCGAGAACAGCAGGCTCTGGCGCTTTTTCGGCAACAGCGCAAGCACGCGCTTGATGTCGCGAATGAAGCCCATATCGAGCATCCGATCGGCTTCATCCAGAACGAAGATCTCGATCCGGGAAAGATCGAGGTTGCCCTGGCCCTGGTGGTCGAGAAGACGTCCGGGCGTCGCCACCAGGATGTCCACCCCGCGTTTCAACTGCGCCGTCTGGGGCCCGATGCCCACACCCCCGAAGATCACCATCGAGGTGAGCGGCTGGTACTTGCCATAGACGCGCACCGATTCCTCGACCTGCGCCGCAAGCTCCCGGGTCGGGGTGAGGATGAGCGCCCGCAGGGGTTTGCGCATGCGGTGGCCGGGCGTTGCGGGCGGTGCCGAGGCGGCCAGGCGCTGCAGCATCGGCAGCACGAAACCGGCGGTCTTGCCGGTGCCGGTCTGCGCTCCGGCCAACAGGTCGCCGCCGGCGAGCACCGCCGGGATCGCCTTGCGCTGGATGGGTGTGGCTTCGGTATAGCCCTCTTCGGTAACTGCACGCACGAGTGCATCGGACAAGCCGAGCGAAGCAAATGACATGATTGCCTTGGGAAAAGCGCTCGGCCGGCCGCCATGCAAAGGCGTCCAGTCACAGCCAAACGAATGAAGCGGGATGGGTCGGAATCGACTGCGGCTTCGGGACTGGAGCAAATGCCGCAGCCGCATCATACCACGGCCGGGCCATGCCCGGGCACGGCCGGGATTGTTGTTCCAGAACCTTGGCCGCGTCGCGCTTGAAAAGAACGCAATCCCCCCAAATAATCATGGGTTGTCCCGACAGTTACCGCAGGAGGCCCAAGTGTCCGACGAAGTCAGTGAGGTTCAATCCGCTCCCCCGAAGGAAACGCTGGGATTTCAGGCCGAGGTGCGGCAATTGCTGCATCTCATGATCCATTCGCTCTACAGCCATCCCGAGATCTTCCTGCGCGAGCTCATCTCCAATGCCTCCGACGCGGCGGACAAGCTTCGCTACGAGGCGCTGCACCATCCCGAGCTCTACGAGAGCGACGCCGACTTGAAGATCCGGGTCGCGTTCGACAAGGAGGCGCGAACGATCACCGTTGCCGACAACGGCATCGGCATGTCCCACGACGAGGTGATCGCCAACATCGGCACCATCGCCAAGTCCGGGACGCGGGAATTTTTTGCCTCGCTCTCCGGCGACGAGGCGAAGGACGCCAGCCTGATCGGGCAGTTCGGGGTCGGCTTTTACTCGTCGTTCATCGTTGCCGACCGCGTCACCCTGACCACCCGCCGCGCGGGGCTGCCTGCCGGGCAGGGCGTGCGCTGGGAGTCCTCGGGCGAAGGCGAATACACCATCGAACCCATCGTCCGCGCTGCACGCGGCACCGACGTCGTGCTGCATCTGCGCGAGAGCCAGGACGATCTTCTTTCGCGCTGGCGCATCGCATCGATCATTCGCAAGTATTCCGATCACATCGCGCTGCCGATCGTGATGCGCAAGGAGGAGTGGGACGAGGAGAAGAAGGCCTATCGCACCACGGAGGAAGACGAAACGGTCAACCAGGCCTCCGCCTTGTGGGCGCGGCCGAAACAGGACATCACGCCCGAGCAGTACGACGAGTTCTACAAGCACGTCGCGCACGACAGCGAGCCGCCCTTGGCGCATGTGCATACCAAGGTCGAGGGTCGCACCGAATACACCCAGCTCCTCTACCTTCCGGCGCACGCGCCGTTCGATCTCTGGGATCGCGACCACCGCCGCGGCCTGAAGCTTTATGTGCGCCGCGTGTTCATCATGGACGATGCGGAGCAGCTCTTGCCGGCGTACCTGCGGTTCGTGCGGGGGGTCGTGGATTCCAACGACCTGCCGCTCAATGTGTCGCGCGAGATCCTGCAGGAATCCCGCGACGTGGAGACGATCAGGAGCGGCTGCATCAAGCGGGTCCTGACCCTGCTCGAGGATCTCGCTGAAAACCAGAAGGAGAAGTACGCCACGTTCTGGACCGAATTCGGCAAGGTGTTGAAAGAGGGCTTTGCGGAAGATGCGGGTAACCGCGACAAGCTCGCGAAGCTTTTGCGCGCTGCTTCGACCAGGAGCGGCACGGCCGATCAGGACGTCGGCCTGGCCGATTACGTGGGCCGCATGAAGGAAGGCCAGAAGGCCCTCTATTACGTCACCGCCGAGACCCACGCTGCGGCTGCCAACAGCCCGCACCTCGAGATCTTCCGCAAGAAGGGCATCGAGGTGCTGTTGCTGTCCGACCGGATCGACGAGTGGGTCGTTTCCGCGCTGCATGAGTTCGATGGCAAGCCCTTGCATTCGGTGGCCAAGGGCACGCTCGATCTCGACGAGTTGGCCGACGCCCAAGAGAAGGCGGAGCAGGAAAAGGAGGCCGATGAGCTGAAGCCATTGGCGGCGCGGATCGCAGCGGCACTGGGCGAGCGCGTAAAGGAGGTGCGGGTGACACTGCGGCTGACCGAATCTCCAGCGTGTCTGGTCGTAGGTGAAAGTGACGTGTCGGGCAACCTCGAGCGGCTGTTGAAAACGGTGGGGCAGAAGGCGCCGACGGTCGTGCCGGTGCTCGAGATCAATCCGCATCACGCACTCGTGCAACGGCTGCGCGACGAACCAGACGAGCGGCTCTCCGATTGGGCCGCCGTGCTGTTCGACCAGGCGCTTTTGGCGGAAGGCGGGCAACTCGCCGATCCCGCGGGCTTCGTGCGCCGCATGAATGCGTTGATGCTGGGACTCGCCGGCACCGGCGCCCCCGCACCCACGCGCGATGCCGGCGAGGGCAAGCCCGCGATGTAGAAACGATCCGCGATGTAGAATCGATCCGTTATGGCGGACGATGCTACTTCCCCGGGCGAACGGCCACCTCGTGCCGCACGCTTCGTTTCGCAACTGACCAAGCACACGTTTGCGGTCGTGCTGGCGGGTGGGCGCGGCAGTCGCCTCCATGAGCTCACCGACTGGCGCGCCAAGCCGGCGGTGCCCTTCGGCGGCAAATTCCGCATCATCGATTTCACGTTGTCCAACTGCCTCAACTCCGGCGTGCGGCGGATCGGCGTCGCCACCCAATACAAGGCGCAAAGCCTGATCCGGCACCTGCAGCGCGGCTGGAGTTTCCTCGAGGGACGATTCGACGAGTACATCGAGATCATGCCGGCGCAGCAGCAGATACAGGAAAGCTGGTACCAGGGCACCGCCGACGCGGTCTACCAGAACCTGCGGTCGTTGCGGATCAACGGTCCCCAGTACGTGCTGATCCTCTCCGGCGATCACGTCTACAAGATGGATTACGGCAAGCTCTTGGCCTCGCACGTGGCCAAGCGCGCCGATGCCACCGTAGCGTGCATCGAAGTGCCGCGGCGCGAGGCGGAGGCATTCGGCGTGATCGGCATCGACGACGACGATCGCGTGGTGAGCTTCACCGAAAAGCCGAGTGACCCGCCGGCGATGCCGGGCCGGCCGGATGCAGCGCTCGCCAGCATGGGCATCTATGTGTTCAATGCCTCGTTTCTTTACGAGCAGCTGATCCGCGACGCCGCCACCCCGGGCTCTTCACATGATTTCGGCAAGGACGTGCTGCCCCACATCGTACCGCGCTACCGGGTGTTCGCGCACTCGTTCGCCGAGAGCTGCGTGGGGGTGCCGGACTGCATTCCGTACTGGCGCGACGTCGGTACGCTCGAGGCCTATTGGGAGGCGAACATGGAGCTCACCAAGGTCGTGCCCGAGCTCAACATGTACGATGCCGAGTGGCCGATCTGGACCTTCCAGGAGCAGCTTCCACCGGCAAAGTTCGTATTCGACGAGCCGGAGCGGCGGGGGATGGCCGTTGATTCCCTGGTGTCCGGCGGCTGCGTGATCAGTGGCGCCACGGTCCGCCGCTCGCTTCTTTTCACCAACGTGCGCGTGGACATCGGCAGCGTCATCGAGGATTCGGCGATCCTGCCCAATACCACCATCGGCCGCAACGTTACGCTGAAGCGCGTGGTGGTCGACAAGCAATGCGTCCTGCCGGACGGCATGAGTGTCGGCCTCGACCACGACGCTGACCGGCAGCGCTTCAACGTCACGGCGGCAGGCATCACGCTCATAACACCCGAAATGCTCGGACAAAACGATTTGCGCATTCGATAGGCGGGCGCGCGAGCGCATCACGGACCGCCCCCTCGCCCCTCATTCACGCCAGCGCGTGCACCGCGTCCTGTTCGTCTCGCCGGAGATCCCGCCGTGGGTAAAGAGCGGGGGCCTCGGTGATGTCACCGCGGCGCTGCCGGCAGCTTTGCGTGCAAGCAGCGTGGATACGCGGGTACTTGCGCCGGGCTACGGCGTCGCGCTCGATGCCTTGCCGGGGGCGGTGTGCGTGGCGCAGTTCGATGCCCACGCAGCGTTTCCCGCCTGCCGGCTGATGTCCGCCGGCGACGTCAACGGCGCCCCGCTGCTGCTGCTCGATTGTCCTGAATACTTTCGCCGCCCGGGCACGGCGTATCAGGACGGCGCGTTCGCCGATTGGCCGGACAATCATCTGCGTTTCGGCCTCTTGTCGCGCATTGCGGCGCTTTTGGGAAGTGCCGCAAGCCCGCTCGCCTGGCGTCCCGATGTCGTGCATTGCAACGACTGGCCGACGGCACTCGCGCCGGCGTATCTCCGGTTGGGGGAAGGCGCGCATGCGGCCTCGGTGGTGGCGATTCACAACCTCAGTCATCAGGGCGTCTTCGATGCCGCCACGCTGCGTCCGCTAGGGTTGCCGCCGTCGATGTTCGTGATCGACGGGGTCGAGTATTACGGCAAGCTGTCGTTCCTGAAGGCAGGGATTTTTTATGCGCAACGGCTGGTGACGGTCAGCCCCACGTATGCGCGGGAGATCCAGACGGAGGAGGGCGGGCAAGGCCTGGGCGGGTTGCTTCGCGGCCGGCAGCGCGAGCTGATCGGGATTCTCAACGGCATCGATATCCAGGTGTGGAATCCCGCCACGGATAAGCGCATTGCGCACACCTACGATTTCAATACGATCGCGAGGAAGTCGGTGAACAAGCTCGCCCTGCAGCGACGGTTCGGGCTGGAACTGGGCGAGGAGCGCATGCTGCTCGGGGTCGTCAGCCGTCTTGCGCACCAGAAGGGCATCGATTGGGTGGTGGAATTGGGCGAGGCGCTGGGGAACCTGCCGGTGCAACTGGCCGTGCTCGGGTCCGGAGATAAAAAACTCGAAGAGGATCTGATGGCCCTCACCCGGACGCATCGAGGCCGGGTTGGCGTTGTTATCGGATTCGACGAGGCGCTTGCCCATTTGATCGAGGCGGGCTGCGATGGCTTTCTCATGCCGTCGCGATTCGAGCCCTGCGGCTTGAATCAGATGTACAGCCTGCGCTACGGCACGCCGCCCATCGTGCGCGCCACGGGCGGGCTTGCCGACACGGTGGTTGACTGCGACAGCGCAACGCTAGGCGCCGGTACCGCCAATGGCTTCAGCTTCGTGGAACCTTCCGTGGCCGCGCTGCTCGCGAGCGTTCGGCGCGCGCTGGATGCCTGGAGCACACCGCCGGTCTGGCGGGCGCTGCAAAAGCGTGGCATGAGTCTCGACTTCAGCTGGTCGGCGAGTGCGCAGCGCTATCTGTCCGTCTATCAGGCGGCGGCGCGCGATTCGCACTTCTGAATGAGAGGGCCGACGTCGTTCGCGCTGGCAGATTTCTTGCTGATCATTGCCTCGATCTTTCCTCGACGCAGCGTTTCGTGACACAGGGCATGAAAAAATTTCCGATCGGTGTGTCGGAAATGCCCGGAGATATCTGGCGTCGACATGGGGTGCGGGTTCCAGTCCCGCCGCGTCATTTCCGTGCCGGACGAGTCGGAAAACGGTGGACCTGATGCGGTAGAGTATTGATGGTTTGGTGGGGTGCGCATTCGTGCGCCAGGATTGATGCAAGGAGAATGTCATGGCTAATCGATGGCGCTGTATGGTGGGCTGGATGGCAGTCACTATCGTTACCGGCGCGGGCGCGCAACCGGCGCTCGAGCGCATTCATGCCGATGTGGTGGTGGTCGCGGGTGACACCCTTCAGGTCAGGACGGCCGCCGGCCAGATGACGTCGATACGCCTCGCCGACAAGACGCGGGTGCAATCGCGTGCCGCGGCGGACTCGAGCCGCCTGGCCCCCGGACTCTATGTCGGCGTCACGGCTGTCCCGCAGCCGGACGGCACGTTGCTCGCGAGCCAGATCAACGTGTTTCCGGAATCGCTGCGCGGCACCGGCGAGGGTCATCGTCCGATGGAGACCTTGCCCGGCAGCACGATGACCAACGCTACGGTGGGTGCGGTCGCGGCGACTCCGCAGAGCACCACGACCAATGCCACGGTGGCGCAAGCGGCGGGCAGTGACCGTTCGCGACGATTGACGCTGACCTATGCCGGCGGGGAAAAGCTGGTCATCGTTCCCGGCTCGACCCCGGTCATCCTGACGGAGATCGGTGACCGCAGCCTGCTGGTGCCCGGCGCGCACGTGGTCGTATACGCCAGCCGCCAGGTGGATGGATCGCTCGCGTCGGAGCGCGTCAGCGTGGGCAAGAACGGGACGGTGCCCGCCTCGTAGCGAAAGCTGCACGCCCAAACGGCTACTGATGACTACCTCCCAAGTAATCAGCGGGTGATCGGACCCGCAAAGAAATCGCAACGTGGTGCGACAGTCAAACGGCGCCCGCACCGGCCCGGGGCGGGGTAGCGAGGCCGGCATGACGGCATAATCACGGCGTCATGCCGATGCCGATCGATGTCAGCGAGGAGGCGGGTGTGCGCTATCTGCACTTCGGATCGAGCTGGATCCAGGGGGCGATGCGGATCGCCCGGCCGTGGGCGCTCGAGCTCGAATACACCCGCGAGATGATGGCGGCCCTGCTCCTGCGCCGCGCCCCGCGGTGGCCGCGCAGCGCGCTCCTGATAGGCCTCGGTGCCGCATCGCTTCCCAAGTTTCTTTATCGTCACTATCCGCAGGCGAAGCTGCAGGTCGTGGAGACGGAACCGGGGGTGGTGGCGACCGCACGGCAATGCTTCAGGTTGCCGGACGATGCGCGCCGCATGGCCATCGAAATCGGCGACGGCGATGACTACGTGGGGCGAAGCGAGCGGATGTTCGATCTCATCCTGGTCGACGGATTCGACGCCAGCGGGCGGCCGGGCGCGCTCGACACCCTGCGCTTCTATCATCGGGCGCGGGCGCGGCTTGGGGAAACGGGCCTCATGGTGGTCAACCTGCTGGGACGCAGCCGGGGCTTCAAGGCGAGTGTGGCGCGCATCCGCGAGGCCTTCGATGATCGCGCGCTGGCCCTGCCGTCATGCGCCAGCGGCAATGTCATCGTGTTCGCGGCGGCCGGCGAGCCCGTGTGCGCGCCCTTCACCGAATTGCGTGCGGCTGCGGCGAACCTTCGCCGCGAGACCGGACTCAACCTCTTGCCCACGCTCGCACGACTGACCGGACTCCAGGCGGGCAAGGGCGACAGGGTGGAGCTTTGAACGCCCCGCAAGCCATCCCGTCAACCCGGGAGGATTTGAAGCGTTGACATTCAGTGGGGGCGAATCGCGGAGACGATTTCGGTCCTTGCCCGCGTCGACCATCCGGAGACGCGTTGCGCCCGTGTCAAGCGCACCAGCCTGCGTTCGCGCTGGCTGCCGATCTCAAGGAGGATTGATGTCCCGCCTGCTCGTTAAATCGCTTTGCCTGACGCTTGCGGCGACGCTCGGGCTACCCGCGCCATTGCTGGCGCAGGGCACCTATGTCGGCTCGGCAACGGTCGTGTCCCAGGCTGCCCTCAGCCAGGACGAGCTCGATTCGCTGCTGGCCCCGATTGCCCTGTATCCCGATCAGTTGCTGGCGCAGGTGCTGATGGCCGCCACGTTTCCGCAGGACGTGAGCGATGCCGCCGGATTCATGCGGCAAAATCCAGGGTTGCGCGGGGTCGCGCTGGATAACGCATTGCTGGACCGGAACTGGGATCCCAGTGTGCTGTCGCTGACCGCCTATCCGCAGGTGCTGGACATGATGGTGCAGCGTCCCGACTGGACCCGGCGCCTGGGCGAAGCGTTCTATGCCGATCAGGATGGCGTGATGCAGACCGTACAGGACCTTCGCGCGCGGGCGGAGGCCGCCGGCAACCTGCGCGATACGCCCCAGCAGCGGGTGATCTACGAGGATCGGTCGATCATCATCGAGCCGGCCCTGCCCGAGGTCATCTACATCCCGACGTACAACCCGCTGGTGGTCTACGGCCCGTGGTGGGCGCCGGCATACCCGCCCTACTATTGGCGGCCATCGCGCGTGTATTACCCGGGAGTGGTCATCGGCGTGGGACTGGTGGGCTTCGGGATCGCCTATGCCATCAGCAATAACCACTGGGGATGGGCGCGACCGGACTGGCGCCAACGCCACATCGCCATCGCGTTCGACGGCCGTAACCGGTTCATCGACCGTCGTCCGTACTACCGCGACTGGGTGCGCGACGGCCACTGGCAGCGTCGGCCTGACCAGTGGCGCGCGCAAGGTGGCTATGCGCGTCCATATGCAGGTGCGCGCATTCCGAATGCGCAAGGCGTGCCCAGCCGCTCGTCGTTCGTGGAGCGCGAACGCGTCGGCGCACCGCCGCTTGCATCCTCGCCGCGGCAGGATCGTGGACGCGTCATCAATGGCGACGCCCGCGGCGTGATTCGCGGCGACAACGGTGCGGGAGTGCCGCCCCGCGCCATGGAAGGTCGGCCCAGCCGTGACCGGATGATGCGTCCGGCGCCGGTCGCCGCTCCTGGCGACAACGGTGCGGGAATGCCGCCCCGCGCGATGGAAGGCCGGCCGGGCCGCGAGCGGATGATCCGTCCGGCGCCAGTCGCTGGACCCCCGGTCGCCCATGTGCCCCAACCGGGCCCGGCCATGGCACCGCGCGTCGTGCCGCGTGTTGCGCCAAGTGGTGAGGCCGCGCCTGCCGCGCAGGGCGCGGGACGCGGCGAGGGCGCGCGTGGTGGCGAGCGCGGCCGTGGCGGCGGTGGTGGACAGGGGCGCGGCGGAGATCATGGGCGCGCTAGCTCGGGCGGCAACCCGCCCCCCGAACAGCGCTGACCAGCACCTTCCAGTACCAGCGATCCCACTTGCACAATTTTGCGGCGGGGAGCCCTGCGCATTCCCGGCCGTTCTGTTTTGGCGGTGCGCTCTCGTCCCGTTTGGCGCCGACCAAGGCATGGCCCACAATAGCGCCGATCACAACGGGCGAAAGCATCGATGAAGTACAAGGACTACTACGCGATCATGGGCGTGGATCGCGGGGCGAGCGGCGAGGACATCAAGAAGGCGTATCGCAAGCTCGCGCGGAAATATCATCCGGACGTTTCCAAGGAAGCCAACGCCGAAGAGCGTTTCAAGGAGGTCGCGGAAGCCTACGAAACCCTCAAGGACCCGGAAAAGCGCGCGGCCTATGAACAACTCGGACGCCACAAAGCCGGCCAGGAGTTTCGCCCGCCGCCCGATTGGGGACAGGCCTTCGGCGGCGGCGCGTCGTTCGACGACATCGACCTGGCCGATCTCTTCGCAGGCTTGACGGGGCGCGCCCACCGCGGCGGACGGGGGGGCGCCATACCGATGCCGGGCCGCGATTTCGAAGCCGCAGTCCGGATCACGCTGGAGCAGGCCTTTCATGGCACCGAGATCGATCTCGACTTGAGCGCGCCCGAAGTCGACGCGAGCGGCCAGGTGCGGCGGGTGCCCCATCATCTCAAAGTGCGCGTGCCTCAAGGCGTGACCGATGGCCAGAAGCTGCGGGTGCCGGGCAAGGGCGGCAAAGGCGCCAACGGCGGTCGTGACGGCGATCTTTATCTCGATATCCAGGTGGCGGCACACCCGCTTTTCCGTATCGACGGCCAGGACCTGTACCTGGATCTGCCGCTGACCCCGTGGGAGGCGGTGCTGGGAACGCAGGTGGAAATGCCCACGCCGAGCGGCAAGATTGCGCTGAAGATTCCCGCGGGCACCCACGCCGGACAACAGTTCCGGCTCGCCGGGCGCGGCCTCAAGCGTACCGACGGCAAAGCGGGGAACCTCTACGCGATCGTGCAGATCGCAGTGCCGACGGTCATTGCCGAACCCGAGCGTGCACTCTTCAGGCAACTGGCCGAGACTTCGACGTTCAATCCTCGGGGGCACCTTGAAACAGGGGGCGGCGAATGATGATCGAGCGGGCCGATGCGTTGCAACTGGATGCGGACCCACGCCGCGCGCTGAGCTTCAAGCAACTCGCCGACCTCTCGGGATTGGCCGAGGCCGTATTGCGCGATCTTATCGAATACGGCGCGGTCGAGCCCATTGATATCGCCGCGCCCACCTGGACGTTCACGGCCAATGTGGTAGTCGTGGCACGCACCGCATGCCGATTGCAGCGCGATTTCGAGCTCGAGCCGGAGGCGCTCGCCGTGGTGGTGCGCCTGATGGGGCGAATCGATGCGCTGGAAACGGAAGTGCGCTCCTTGCGGGCGCGCAGGACAAGCTGACGCACCGCGCCACCGTTCACGCTTGCAGCCCGTGGCTGTGAGTGTTGACGAGCCGGGTGCGCGCAAAGTGCGGGGCACCATCTTCCGGAATATTGTCTAGGCCTCCAGGGCGCGTTTCCCTTGCTGCGTCACGGCTCGATCGGTCTTGTGGGCGGCGGCTGATTTGCGGTCGCGGCGCCGGCCTACGTCGATCCGGGGAACCCCTCGGCAGGCGCGACGTTCGAACCTGCGGCAGCGTCCGTCGACGTGGCCATTTCTACGGGAGAATATATGAAACACGATCCGCAGCGACTCAGGGGTATGGCAGCGCTCGCCGTAATGGGGACGCTCGCGTTCGCAGGGGTTTGCGGCGCGCAAGGCGCCACGCAGGGCAGCGCCACCACCGCGAAGTCTCCGGCGCCTAGCGATGCGCCGGTGGACCGGCAGTTGCACGGCATTACGCCGAACCGGGCCGAGCTCGCGATCTCGGCCTTCGGCAAGCTCGATGCCGAAAACAAGGGCTACGTCACGCTCGAGAACGTGACGCAGCTGGAAGGTTTTCGCAGCGCTTTTCTCGAGGCTGACCAGAATCATGACGGCCGGCTGAATGCTTCGGAATTCAACAGCGCATGGGCCCGCTACACCGGCAATAACCCGTAACGCTGCGTCACCAGCAGGTCTTGCAGGACGCTACCGGGCAGCGAGGCGTGCCGGTATTTTGTATTCAGCGCACGTATACTTGCGCATGAGTCCGTCCACCAAGGCACGCATCCTTGCCGAGGCTCTCCCCTATATTCGGGCTTATCACGGCACGACGCTGGTGATCCGCTTCGGCGGTGCGGCCATGACCGACCCCGTGCTCAAAGCCGGCTTTGCACGCGACGTCGCCTTGCTGCAACTGGTGGGCATGAAGCCGATCGTGGTGCACGGCGGCGGCTGGCAGATCGACCGGCTCATGGAACAAATGGGCATGGCGCCACGAACGCATCTGGGCAGGCGGATCATCGACGAAAAAGCGCTCACGATCGTCGAGATGGTGCTGGAAGAGCTCAATCAGGAATTGACCGGCCTCATCAACCAGCACGGGAGCCGTGCGGTCGGACTCGATGGCCAGGACGGCCGCTTCATCCGCGCCCGCAAGATGACGCTGCCGCCAACCGACGGCGAGGCTGTCGATCTCGGCCACGTCGGTGAAGTCGAAAGCATCGACACGAGCCTCGTTCGCCTCCTTCTTTCGCGTAACTTCGTCCCGGTGATCATGCCGATCGGGGTGGGCGCGGACGGCACCGCCTACCACATCAACTCCGATGTGCTGGCCGGGCAGCTCGCGCGCGAGCTCGCAGCCGAAAAACTCATCCTGCTCACGAATGTGCCGGGGGTGACCGGACGCGATGGCAAGATTGCGTACATCCTTACCGCGAGCGAAGCCGGAGCGCTGCTGCGCGATGGCATCGTGACCGGCGACCTCGTGCCGCGGGTGACCGCGGCGTTGGATGCCGTGCGTGAAGGCGTTCGCTCCGTGCATGTCATCGACGGCGGCATGCCGAGCGCGCTGCTGCTCGAAGTGCTCACCCTCGAAGGCGTCGGCACTGCAGTGCGCTCCGACGCCGGCCCGCATTTCTTCGAGGACAGCCGGAGCTATCTTTTCGCCTCATGACCGGGGTCGAACGATTCCTTCCGGCTAAGGGCAGCCAACATGTCGTGCTTACGCCAGGCTCCTCAAGTCGTGGCGCGCTCCAACCGGAGCAACTGGCGATCCCGCCAGATGGCCCACAGGACGAACACATCGAAGGCCGAAAACAGGATGAGCAGCGGCGAGTGGGTGTGGGTGAACCGGTAAAGCTGGTAAACCACGAAAATCCCCAGGAACCAAAGCGCAACCGGGAATGCCCAGCTCTTTTCGCGCCACAGGGCAATCACCAGCAGCAGTTTCACCAGCCCATGTCCAATGAGATAGAAGCTCGCAAACTTCTGGGTTTCGATCGAGAAGGCCTGCGAGGCATGAACAATGGCGCGCCCGATCCAGTCATCGGGATGATTGGAAAGCTCCCGTGCGGTCGCGAGCAGGAAGACTTCGTTCAGCCGATCGGGGGAAACAAAGATCAGCATCGCGCCGCCGATCGTTTCGAGTGCGCCATCGATGCCCTTGATCGCGAGCGCGATCCGGAACCACCGGCGAAAGCGGGCTTCCTTGCGGACTGCGACCTCGTGTAACGAGCCGGCTACGCGATCGACCATAGGCGCCGTTGAGATTGCAAAGGCACCCGTCGGCGCCGGCATAATTTGCGTCCGGAGAAGTAAATCTTACCCGCCCAAATCGTCGCGACGGCGGATAAGATTCAGTGCTCGATCGTTCGTGCCGGTGATTGTTGCACAAAATGTTCCGGGGGCCGGAGCACGAGCGAGTTCCATGATTTCAAGTCTGGAGCAAAAACTCCACTCCGGCGGCGCGGGCACGGATAAGCCCGCTCATGCTCCGTAACCGGCGCGCCGGACCCGATTGTTGCCGGATCACAAGGACACCGCCATGTCTACCAACACTTATAAACTGATCGAGCTCGTCGGCTCATCGAGCACCAGCAGCGACGAGGCTATTCGAAACGCGCTCTCCAAGGCGGCCGAAACCATCAAGCACATCGACTGGTTCCAGGTCACCGAAACGCGTGGCCACGTCCACGACGGCGCCATTGCGCATTTCCAGGTAACACTCAAAGTGGGTTTCCGGATCGAGCCGTAGGCGGCGCTCAGTTCCCACCGATCGCTCTTTCGCAGGCGCGATCGGAATCGGTCCGTACATTGCCCCGAGGGCGGGCATGCGATTGCGCGACCCTTGCGCTCGCCGCAATCCAGGTGGCATCCGTTTTGCTGCGTGGTTCGTCGAGCGACCGCGAGCGCATCATGCCGTCGCTATCGACTAGCCTGGCTCTCATCCATCCGACGAGGTCACGCGCACCGATGTTAGGGCGAAGGGCTGCCTTTGAATCCGTCTTTTCTGCACCCGATCTTGATTGTCGAAGACGACCCAAAGACGTCGGAGCTGCTCGCGATCCATCTCGAGAACCAGGGCTTCCACACCGTCGCCGCGTATGGCGGACATCAGGCCCTGGACCTGGCCTCGCAATGGCAGCCGATATTGACAATCCTCGACGTCATGTTGCCGGACCTCGATGGCTGGGAGGTTTGCCGCCGGCTGCGAAATGCATCCGCCGTGCCGATCCTCATGCTGTCGGCGTTAGCGCAAGCGCATCAGCGTGTCCGGGGACTGACGTTGGGCGCCGACGATTACATGGTGAAGCCATTCAGCTTTGCCGAGTTGGTCGCCAGGGTCCAGGCCATCCTCCGCCGCGCGGTCTCTCCGCGTCCATGGGCGGTTCATGCCGTCCAGGGACTCATTCTTGATCGGGCAAAACGCAGGGTTACTTTGGACGGCCGGCACGTAGCGCTGACGCTGTCCGAATTCCGCCTGCTGGAGGCGCTTATGGGGGCCCCGGGCCGCGTCTTCGAGCGCGAGGAGTTGCTGGGCTGCCTTTATCCCAACGGCGGTGTCGTCATCGACCGGGTCGTCGATGTCCACATCGGACAGTTGCGGCAAAAAATCGAGAAGCAGCCGTCAAGACCGCGCTACGTGCTGACGGAAAGAGGCATCGGTTATCGCTTTACGGACGGCGAGGATCAGCCCGCCGACCCAAAACGTGCCGCGCAATAGGCAGCGGGGTAGCCCGCTCCTCGCCAAACTGCTGGGAATCATCGGATTGGTCATTGCCCTCGCAACGGCCATCGTCTGGTTGTCGATCGATTACTTCGCGTTCGACTATTTCAGTGCTCTCCTCACGCAGTACAAAGTTCCACAAAAAAAAGAAGTGATGGAAATGTTTCTCGACGCAGCGCAC
>JBDUCE010000278.1:0-4371 GCA_040003635.1 Betaproteobacteria bacterium | reverse complement strand
CCGCCACCGTTTCGCCGGCGGGCCGCACGAAACGGGACGCCGCGAGTCGTCGAAAGTCGTTGATGAGCGCGAGCCGATCGGCCCATGACAAACCACCGGCGCACAGCAGCCCTGCTGCCAGATGGAACGGGGCCGGCAGGTGTGGTGCCCTGAGCTTTACTGCGCCCGCCCACCCATCGCCGAATGGCCGCAGGGTAAGAGGCAAGCGATGCGTGAGCGATCGTGCGTTCTGTGCACCATGCACGCGGGCCAGGAGGCCGAATGTTTCCCGATAGGCGCCGATAAGAAGGTGCTGGCCGTTGTCGAGGGCATTTCCCTCCAGCATTACGCGTCGTGCGCGTCCGCCCAACTCGCGCGCCTGCTCGTACAGGGCGACTTGCACACCCGCATCGGTCAGGGCCACGGCGGCGGCACATCCGGCCCAGCCGCCGCCGATCACGGCCACCCGAAGCCGTGGTGTCATCGGCGCCGGTTCACGCCGCACGCGCCGTCTTCCACGCGATCCAGAATTTTCGCAAGGGAGTGAGGGCGATGCGCTGATCCAGCACGGCGAAGTGGCTGCGCTCGATTTCGTCCAACAGGGTGCGATAAATCGCCGCCATGATGAGTCCAGGCCGCTGGGCCCCGCGATCGGCCGCCGGCAATTGCGCGAGTGCGCGCTCGTACCATTGCCGCGCCCGGGCCACCTCGAAGCGCATGAGATCGGCGAACGCGGGTCCGATGTCACGCTGCAGCAATCCGGATGGCGTGACGTGGAAGCGCGCCAAGTCCTCCTGCGGCAGGTAGATGCGACCGCGCCGCGCGTCTTCGCCTACGTCGCGAATGATGTTGGTGAGTTGGAACGCGATACCCAGGTCGTGGGCATAATCGAGCGTCGCGTCCTGGGTATGCCCGAAGATGTTGGCCGAGAGGATCCCGACCACGCCCGCGACCCGGTGGCAGTATCGCTCGAGCTCGGCAAAGTCGAGATAGCGGCTACGATCGAGATCCATGGCCATCCCGTCAATCACTGCCTGCAGATGCGCCTCGCGCAAATCGTAGGTGTCGAGCAATGGCTCCAAGGCGCGGGTCACCGGGTGGGAGGGATTGCCGGCAAACATCGCTGCCACTTCGCTGCGCCACCAGGCGAGCTTGGTGCGCGCCAATTGCGGGTCCGAAATCTCGTCTACGACGTCATCGACCTCGCGGCAATAGGCGTACAGCGCCGTGATGGCACGCCGGCGCGGCGGCGGCAGGAACAGGAAGCTGTAGTAGAAGCTCGAACCGCTCTGGGCGGCTTTTTGCGCGCAGTATTGGTCGGGAGTCATATTGCCGTCACGCCGGGCAGCGCCCGGTGGCGTCGCGCCGGATAAAGCGCCTCCCACGCCACGCGGGCCCAATCGCCGCGGCGCAGTTGCGGGCGGTGCCTGAAGACGTCGCCTCCGGCACGATCGATGGCATCGAGCACCCAATGCCCACCTGCCAGCACGCCCGAGAGCTCGAGGCCCATGCGCCACGGCAGCGTGCGGACGAGCGGGCGACCGGACTCGAGTAGCATCCGGGTGCGCGTCGTCTGGAATTGCATCAAGCCGCGCCACGCGTCATCGGCGCGAGCGAGGGCAATCGTCTCCGGCGTGACCCCGAACCGGCGCATTTCATCCAGTGGAAGGTAGATGCGGCCCCGTGCCCAGTCACTCGCCACGTCCTGCCAGAAGTTGGCGAGCTGCAGCGCGGTACAGATGGCGTCCGACCAACGAAAGTTCGCCGTGGTCGCCGCGCCGTAAAGATGAAGCAGCAAGCGACCGATGGGATTGGCCGAGCGCCGGCAGTAGTCCGAGAGGTCCCCGTACGTCGGATAGCGCTCGACCGTGACATCCTGGGCGAACGCCGACAGGAGATCCCGGAGGAGCGGTACCGGAAGTCGGTGCCGGCGAACCGCCAGGGCGAGCTCGGGGAAAGGCGCGACGGAAGGGCTTTCGCCGCGCTCGATCGCATCGAGCGCGCGCCCATAACGATCGAGATCGGCGAGCCGCTGCGTCGCGGGAACATCGCCTTCGTCGGCGAGGTCGTCCGCGCTGCGGGCGAACCGATAGATGGCCACGACCGCCGGCCGCAACCGGGAAGGCAGAAGCACCGACGCGACAGGAAAATTCTCGTAATGGGCGACTGACACGCGGAAGGACCTGCAACGCGGGATAAAGGTACGTTTTGGAGTCGGGTCGCTCCCCGGCAAACACCGTATCCCGGCTGGCGAGTGCGACGGGGATCGGCTATACTTACACGTTCGGCGAAAGCGGCTGCGAGAGTGGCGGAATTGGTAGACGCACCAGCCTTAGGAGCTGGCGGGGCAGCCCGTGGGGGTTCGAGTCCCCCCTTTCGCACCAGCAACTCAAAATAGCAAGGATTCGAATCACATGCAAACCACCCTCGAAAGCACCGAAGGGCTCGAGCGGCGCCTCAATGTGGCGGTCCCGCTCGCCCAGATCGAGACCGAAGTCGAGAAGCGGCTGGTGCGCCTTGCCCGAAACGTCAAGGTTCCCGGCTTTCGGCCCGGCAAGGTGCCGCTCAAGATGGTCACGCAGCAATACGGTCCGCAAGTGCGCTCGGACGTGATTTCCGACACCGTCAAGTCGAGCCTCACCGATGCCATTCGCGAGCAGAACCTGCGGGTGGCGGGCTATCCGCGCATCGAGCCGCGGGCCGGCGATCCGGCAGCCGGCCAACTCGAGTTTTCGGCGGTGTTCGAGGTCTATCCCGAGGTCAAGCTTGGCGATCTGTCCACCGCGGCCATCGAGCGCCCCGTCGCTCAAATCACTCCCGCGGATGTGGACGAGACGCTCGAAGTGCTGCGGCGCCAGCGCGTGCGGTATCTGCCGGTGGACCGTCCGGCCGGGCAGGGCGATCGTGTGGTCGTGGACTTCACCGGCAAGATCGACGGGGTCGAGTTCGCGGGTGGCCAGGCCAAGGATTTCGCCATCGTCGTCGGCGAGGGCAAAATGCTTCCGGAATTCGATGCGGCGCTCACCGGCATGCGTGCAGGCGAGGAGAGGGCGTTTCCATTGACGTTTCCTGCCGACTACCACGGCAAGGATGTCGCCGGCAAGACCGCCGCATTTCTGCTGTCAGTTCAATCGGTTTCGGTCTCGGAGCTACCCGACCTCGACGAGGCGTTCGTCAAGGCCTTTGGCGTCGGCAGTGGCCGGTTGGACGACCTGCGAAGCGAAGTCACCGCGAACCTCTCGCTCGAGCTGAAACGCAAGATAGAAGCCAAGGTGAAGGAACAGGCACTTGCCGCGCTGCGACGGGAGGCGACTTTTGCCGTGCCCAAGTCGCTGGTGGAGCAGGAAGCCGAAAACATGGCCCGGCAAATGGCCCAGAACCTGCGCGAGCAGGGCATGAAGGCGGAGGACATCAAGCTTTCGTCTGACATGTTCAAGGCCAACGCGGCGGACCGCGTGGCCCTCGGTCTCGTCTTCGCCGAAGTGGTGCGGGCACACGGCTTGCATGCCAAGCCGGAGCAAGTGAAGGCGTTGGTGCAGGAGTCCGCCCAGACCTACGAGCAACCCGACGCGGTGGTGCGCTGGCATTATGAAAAACCGGAGCGCCTGAACGATTTCGAGGCGCTGGCAGTCGAACGAAACGTCGTGGAATGGGTACTCGCTCAGGCCAGGGTCGATGACAAGCCTGCCAGCTTCAGGGAGCTCATGGGACCGGCGGCGAGTTGAGGTTTTGATGGCTTGCGCTCCGGCTGCGGATGCGCAGCGCGGTGGCAAGGGTGGCGCCTTGCGGTTTCGGATTTCGGACCGACATTGATTTCCTGAGGGCCTGCGGCATCGTCCCCGCCCAAGCCGGCCATTTCCCCCGGTCGCCAGCGGGCAACCGGCGGTCGTTCCACCGGACGCTGCGACGTCCGGATGCCTCATGATCCATTTCATTCCCCCACCCACGACGAGGTCACTATGGAAGAACCCCGGGGTCTAGGCCTCATTCCGATGGTCATCGAGCAAAGCGGACGCGGCGAGCGCGCGTACGACATTTACTCGCGGCTGCTCAAGGAACGCGTCGTGTTCATGGTGGGCCCGGTCAACGAGGCCACTGCGAATCTCGTGGTGGCGCAAATGCTATTCCTGGAATCGGAAAATCCCGACAAGGACATCCATTTCTACATCAACTCGCCGGGCGGCTCCATTGCGGCGGGGATGGCGATCTACGACACCATGCAGTTCATCAAGCCGGACGTCTCGACGCTGTGTGTCGGCATGGCGGCTTCGATGGCCGCGTTCCTGCTGGCGGCCGGCCAGAAGGGCAAGCGGTTCGCGCTGCCCAATTCGTCGGTAATGATCCACCAGCCCTTGGGTGGGTTCCAGGGACAAGCCTCCGATATCGAAATCC
>JBDUCE010000277.1:0-4375 GCA_040003635.1 Betaproteobacteria bacterium | reverse complement strand
CACCACCGATCCACTGCAGGCTGGCGCGGCGCTTGGTCACACCGGCGCGCGGCAGGCAGGACAGGAGCGCGCGCGTGTAGGGGTGCGACGGGGCATGGAAAATGTCACTCACGGGACCGGATTCCACGAACTCACCGGCATACATCACGGCGACTCGCGTAGCAATCCGGGCGATTACGCCGAGATTGTGGCTGATGTACACCATCGCTGTATGCGTTCGTCCCTTGATCTCATCCAGGAGATCGAGAATGACGGCTTCGGTGGTGGCGTCGAGATTGGTGGTCGGCTCGTCCAGGATCATGAGATCCGGCTCGAGGCTGAGCGCAATGGCAATGGTGATTCGCTGCCGCTGTCCAGCGCTTAGCTGGTGCGGATAGCGCCGCGCAATGTCGCTCGCCTCGGGCAGATCGACCGAGCGAAGGCACGCCGCGACGGCCGCGCGGGCTTCGGCGGGCGTTACGCCGCGGTGCTGGCGGATGGTTTCGGCAATCTGCTCGCCGACACGCATCGTGGGCGTCAGCGATGCGAGCGGATTCTGATGCACGATCGCGATGCGTCGACCCCATGTACGCCTGAGCTCGGCCGGCTGGCATTGAAGCAAGGACATCCCGTCGAACGCCACGCGCCCACTCAGAAGCGACGTGCCTTGCAATCGATAGCCCATGATGGCATGCGCCAGCGTGCTCTTGCCCGATCCCGATTCGCCGACGATGCCCAGTACCTCGTCGCGTTCAAGCGAGAACGAGACGTCACGGACAGCGCGGACCGACCCGCGCACCGACGCGTAGTCGACGTTGAGATGGGCGACATCGAGAAGCGCCATCGCGTTACTCCTGCAGGCGATCAGAGATACTGTTCGGCACGCCGCTCTCCGGTCGAGGCCAGCGCATCGGCCAGCGCATTCACCGCGACGACCAGGATGCCGATGGCGAGGGCGGGGAACAGGACCGCCCACGGCGCTATCGATACATAGTTGCGCGATTCACTGATCATCAACCCCCAATCCGGCGTTGGCGGCTGCACACCGAAACCCAGGAATCCGAGCGACGAGATGAGCAGCAGCGCGTAGGCGAAACGCAAGCAGAGCTCGACGATCAGCTCCGGCAGGACGTTCGGGAGCAGCTCCCTGAACACGATTGCGGGCCAGCGCGCACCGCGCAGCCGCGCCGCTTCGACATACCCGAGGTTGCGCAGCGGCAGGATGGCGCTTCGCGCGATGCGAGCCGACTTGGGGACGAAGACAATGGCAATGGCGATGATCAGGTTGAGCGACGACGGACCCAGCGAGGTGAGGATCAACAAGGCCAGCAAGAGGCCCGGCAGCGCCAGCAGAACGTCCACCAGACGCATCAGTATTTCGTCGAACGTCCCGCCACGATAGCCGGATACCAATCCAATGCAGCATCCCGCCCCGACGCCAAACGCGGTCGCGGCGATGGACAGCAGCAGGATGGTGCGCGCTCCCACCAGGACCCGGCTGAATACATCGCGGCCAAACCCGTCGGTGCCGAAGAGATGCATGGCGCTCGGCGCGCTCAGGGCAGGGCCGGTGTTGAAATCGGTCGCCGGGAACGGTGCAAGCGCTGCGCCGAAGACCGCTAGCAGCAAATAGACCAGGACGACGGCGGCCGGAACCACGCGCCGGGCGCGCCATTGCCGTCCGGCGGCCTTTGGCCCGGCTGGCGCCAGCGGGGGAGACGCTGCAATCTCCGCCGTCATGGCGTGCCGACCCTGGGGTCGAGCAGACGCTGGCCAACGTCGGCGGCGAGATTGGCGATCGCGTAGACCGCCGCGATGATGAGAGAAATGGCCTGAAGCAATGGAACGTCGCGATTGCGAATCACGAATACGAGCATTCGCCCGATGCCCGGATAACCGAAAAGACTCTCCACGATCACGAGTCCTCCCGCCATCCATCCAATCGACAACGCGATCACGGATAACGTCGGTCCCAATGCCACGGGAAGGACATGGAACATGATGACGCGGCGCCGACTGAGGCCTTTGAGCAACGCCGCCTTCACGAATGCGCTGTCCAGCACCTCGGAGACGCTGGCGCGCATCATGCGCAGGATGTAGGCAAGGATCACGAAGGACAGCGCCGCAACCGGAAGGATGAGCTCGGAAACGGCTTGCCCGATCGTTCTGGCGCTTCCGGATCCCGCAAAGGGAGGCAGCCATCCCAGCCAGGTGCTGAACACGATGATCATGAGGCCGCCGGTCACGAACTCCGGCATGGCGGCGGCAAAGATGGTGATCGACGATATCGCGTAGTCCAGGGGCGAGTTGCGGCGCAGTGCGCAAACAAGACCCAGCGCCAGCCCGAGTGGAACCGCGAACAGGATGCCGGCGCTCGAGAGGAGGAGCGAATTCTTAAGCGGCGGCGCGATGATGTCGACCACCGGACGCTGGAAGCGCGTCGAAACCCCCAGGTCGCCCTGCAGGACCCTGCCTAACCAGCGCCCGAATTGGACGATCGCGGGTTGATCCAGGCCGAGCTGCGAACGCAGCGTTGCCAGATCCTGCGGCGTTGCCTGCATGCCCATGATCATCGTCGCGACATCCCCCGGCAGGAGTTGGGTGATCGAAAAGATCAGCACCGCCACCGCGAAGAGCGTCAACAGGAGCAGTGCGAGCCGCCGCAGGACAAAGCGCGCCAGGGAATTCATGGGTTGCGGTTTGGAGTCATTCCGGAGGTGATCGAGGCGGCTTGCAAGCCCCCTTGCACGGACGCGCCGGAACAAACGCCGGGGAACCTTTCGGTTCACCGGCGAATTCCACGATCGAATGGCCGGACCGGATCAACCGAGCCAAGTTCTGCGGAAGTCCAGCCATCCGCTGGGATGCGGCGTGAAGTCTCGCAGGTGCGTGCGGTACACCATGACCGAAGGACGATGGTACGCCACGATGACCGGGCTATCATCGATGAACACCTTCTGGATCTCGGCGAAGACAGCCTTGCGCTTCACCTCGTTCTGCTCGCGGCGTACCAGCTCGATCAAGTCATCCATCCGCTTGGACTTCCACTGGCTCTCGTTCCAGGTGGCGTTCGACTGGTAGGCCAGCGCCAGCATCTCGTAGAGCGTGGTCCGGCCGTTCCAGTTGGTCACGAAGAAGTTATGCTTCAGCCAGTATTTGCTCAGAAAAATATCGGCGGGGACGGTGTTCACGCGGATACGCACATTCGCCTTCTTCGCCATGTCCTGGAACCCCAGCGCCTCCTGCACCAGTCCCGCGCGTCCCGTCCAGGCCATCATCTCGATGTCGAGGCCATCCTTGTAGCCGGCGTCGGCAAGCAGCTTCTTTGCCGTCTCGATGTCTTGCACCATCGGCTTCTGCTCGATGTACATCGGACTGAAGGGCGGGATGGGATGGTCGTTGCTGACCGGAACGTTCAGGTTGCCCATCGAGGTCTTTTTCAGCGAGTCGCGATTGCACAGGAGTCGAAAGGCGCGACGCACTTCGGGCTTGTCGAACGGCGGCGTATCCACCCTCATGACGATCGGCTGATAGCCGTAGCTCTGCGCAATGGAGACGGTGAGGTCGCGGTTCGCCTGATAGATGGGGATCACCTCTGCCGACGGCCACCAGGTCATGTCCAGGTCGCCGCTCATCATGCCGGCGATGTGGGCGGCCTCTTCCGGCAGGTAGACGAAGCGGATCTGATCGAGGTACGGCTCGCCGTCCCGCCAATAGGCATCGTTTCGAACCAGGGTCAAATGATCTCCGGGCACGAACTCGGTCAGCTTGAACGGGCCGGTGCCCGTTGGGTTCTTGTTGAGGTCGCTGACATCGCGCGGCGCGACCTTCGCCTGAAAGCTTCCCCCGATCAGTTGCGGAAATTCGGCAAAGGGCGACTTCAAAGTGAAGCGTACGAGCAACGGATCGAGCTTCTCGACGCGCTCGACCATCGAAAACACCGAACGCGCCGGTGAGGCCGTGGCGGGATCCAGGATGCGTTTGAACGAGAACACGACGTCATCGGCGTCGAGCTCGCGCCCATGGTGGAACTTGACGCCCTTGCGCAGCTTGAAAGTCCATACCGTCGCGTCGGGCGACGATTCCCAGCTTTCGGCCAGCTCGGGCCGCGGCGTCAGCGTCTCGTCGGTCCATACCAGGTTGTCGTAGACGTTGCGCAGCATCGTCCATTCCTCGCTGCCGGCCGCGATATGCGGATCGAGCTTCACCGGCGAGCCGACGAAAGCGACGCGGATGATGCCCCCGCGCTTGCGGGTCTGCGCTCCCGCCGTGGGTACGCCGAGCAGGCCCAGCGCCGCCGCGCCGATCAATCCGGCGCCGAAGGTGCGCCGACCCGGCGACGGGAGGCTTTCATCCGCCGGAGAATGCTGTATCAATCGCTTCGTCATGAATCGTT
>JBDUCE010000011.1:0-14872 GCA_040003635.1 Betaproteobacteria bacterium | reverse complement strand
GTCTGGTCAAGTTCGATTTTCTCGGGCTTACCACCCTCACCATTCTCGACTGGACCCTGCGCTACGTGCGGCGCCTCGATCCCGCGAACACGCTCTCCCTCGATACGCTCCCGCTCGACGACAAGCGCGCCTACGACATCCTGAAGGCGGGCAACACCACCGCCGTGTTCCAGTTCGAATCGCGCGGCATGCGCGAGCTCCTGAAACAGGCGCCGCCGACGCGCTTCGAGGATGTCATCGCGC
Organism: Betaproteobacteria bacterium; assembly: GCA_040003635.1. Lineage (GTDB taxonomy): Bacteria > Pseudomonadota > Gammaproteobacteria > Burkholderiales > Casimicrobiaceae > CAIWHR01. The sequence continues at coordinate 14,629 of JBDUCE010000011.1, read as the reverse complement.
TCGTGGCCCTGTATCGCCCGGGACCGATGGAGCTCATTCCGGATTACATCGCCAGGAAGTCCGGCCGGGGTTCCGTCGAATACGGCGACCGGCGTCTGGAGCCCATCCTGGGGCCGACGTACGGCGTGATGGTGTACCAGGAGCAGGTGATGCAGATCGCGCAGGTGATCGGCGGCTATACCCTCGGCGCCGCCGATCTCCTGCGACGCGCGATGGGCAAGAAAAAGCAGGAGGAGATGGGGCAGCAGCGCGAGATCTTCGTCGCCGGTGCGCAGAAGAATGGCGTGTCGACGGCGAAGGCCTCGCAGCTTTTCAACCACATGGAAAAGTTCGCAGGCTACGGGTTCAACAAATCGCACGCCGCCGCCTACGCGTTGATCGCCTACCAGACCGCGTACTTCAAGGCCCATCACCCCGCGGCGTTCATGGCCGCCAACCTGTCGCTGGTCATGGACGACACCGACAAGGTGCGGCTCCTGTATGACGACGCGGTGGCGCAGGGACTCGCCATGCTGCCCCCGGACGTCAACGCCTCGGGCTATCGCTTCGAGCCGGTGGACAGGCAGCGCATCCGCTACGGGTTGGGCGGAGTCAAAGGCACGGGGGAAGCAGCCATCGATTCGATCGTCGCTGCACGCACGCAGGGAGGAGCGTTCAAGGACGTCTTCGACTTCTGCCGCCGGGTGGACAAGCGCCTGGTGAACCGGCGCGTTCTGGAGGCTCTCATTCGTGCCGGAGCCTTCGACGCGATCGATATCCGACGCGCGACGCTGTTCGCCTCGGTGGCGGTGGCACTGGGCGAAGCGGAACGCGCCGAAGCCTCAGCCGCCCAGGTTTCGCTTTTTGGCGAGGAGCAGCATGCGACGACGCTCACGCTCAATTCGACGCGGGAATGGAGCGAAGGCGAGCGGCTGGTACATGAAAAGGCGGCGCTGGGCTTCTATCTCTCCGGCCATCCCTTCGCGAGCTTTGCCGCCGAGCTGGCGCAGCTCGTGCGTCAACCGCTTGCCAACCTGCAGCCGAAAAAAGACCCGGTGCTTCTCGCGGGCATCGTGACCGCGCTGCGCATCCAGACCTCGCGCCGCGGCAAGATGGCGTTCGTGACGCTCGATGATGGCCAGGGCACCGCCGAGATCGTCGTCTTCAACGAGACCTTCGACGCCGCCCGCACGCTCCTGCGCGAAGACGAGCTGGTCGTGATCGAGGCGAAGATCATGCAGCGCATGGGTGAGGATGGCCAGCTCCAGGGACTGCGCGTGGTGGCGGAAGAGGTGCATGACCTTGCAGCCATCCGCAGGCGCTTTGCCAAGGGTCTGCGCCTTGCGTTCAACGGCGGCGCCGACGCCGCGCGTCTTTACGAGCTGCTCGCACCGTTTCGGCCGGGCTCGTGCCCGGTGGTCGTCGAATATTGCACCGGGGGCATCGCCGGTGAAATCGAGTTCCCGGACGCCTGGCAGGTGACCCCCGACAATGCGCTGATCGCGCAGCTCAAGGACTGGCTCGCGCCGGAGAACGTCCGCGTGATGTACTGACGAACTCCAACGCCAGCGCGAACTACGAAATTAGTGACCGCAGTTGTAAAGGAGCCGTCATTCCCCCGCACGCGGGTATCCAGTGTCTTTCAACCCAGGCCACTGGGTCCTGAGCCTTCGCGGGACGACGCCATTCACGATTTCGAGCGTCACCTGTTGGTTGGTGCTCGATGGTTGAATCGTTCCCGCAGCACGGTCTTCAGCACTTTGCCGGTATTGTTCTTCGGCAGCTCGGCGATGAGCTCGTAATGTCGCGGCCGCTTGAAGCGCGCGATGCTGCCAAGACACAAGGCCTCGAGCTCCGCGACGAGTTGGAGAGGCTCGATGCCTTCGCGCGCCACCACGAACGCAACCACTTCCTCTCCCCACTCCGGATGCACGCGTCCTACCACGGCGACTTCCAGCACCGCCCCGTGTGCCACGAGGACTTCCTCCACTTCGCGCGGATAGATGTTGGCGCCGCCGCTGATGATGAGATCCTTCGACCGATCCTTGAGCGTGAGGAACCCGTCGGGATCGAGGCTTCCTACATCGCCCGTGCGCAGCCAGCCACCGGCAAGGGTTGCGGCGGTGGCTTCGGGGTTGCGCCAGTATTCGCGCATCACCGTGGGGCCGCGCACCCACACTTCGCCCACCTCGCCGGGCGGCATGCCAGGGCCTTCCAGAGCACCGATGCGCAGTTCGATGCCGGTCTGCGCGAACCCGACCGAAGCAAGCCGCGCATCGTCGTCACGGGCGATGGCGTCGGCAAGCACGGCCCGCGACATGGCGGTGATGGTCATCGGCGACTCGCCCTGCCCGTAAATCTGCGCGAGACGCGGTCCGAACGCCGCGAATGCCGACTTGCAATCGGCCACGTACATCGGCCCGCCGCCGTAGACGATGGACTTCAATCGCGGCAGTTGCGCGGAAGCCAGCGCGCCGCTGTCCACCAGCCGCTTGACCATGGTCGGTGCCGCAAAAAACGACGCGCGGTCCCACGCCGCGAGGAGGCCGGCGATTTCGGCCGGCTCGAAGCCTCCCGATTCGGGAACGACATGGACGGCCGCTGCCAACACGTGCGGCACCGCGTACAGCCCGGAGCCATGCGAGAGCGGTGCCGCATGGAGCAGCGCATCACCGGGGGCAACCGCTTCGACGTCGCAGAGATAGCATTGGCTCATCGCCAGCAGGTTGGCATGGGTGATGACCACCCCTTTGGGCCGGCCCGTGGTGCCGCTGGTGTAGAAAAGCCAGGCGGCGTCATCGCCGGCACGCGGCGCGGGCCAGCCTGCCGGCGTCGCCGTGAGCAAGCGGCCATATTCCTTGCCTGCGAACGTGACCATTCGCTCCACGGTTGCAACGGAGCGCGAACCGGCCAGCGCGGCTTCCCAATGCGCATCGACAAAGACCCACCGCGCCGCGCTGTCCGACAGCACGAATTCGAGCTCCTTCGGATGCAGCCTGGCATTCACCGGCACCACTGCGGCGCCTGCCCACCACGTGGCGAACATGGCCTCGATGTAAGCCGGAAGATTGCGCGACACCAGCGCGATACGATCACCCGGCGACACACCGGCGAGGGTCATCCCTTGCGCCAGCCGGGCCACGCGCTCGCTCAACGTCGCGTAGTCGCAGAGAACCGCGGGCCCTTCGGCCAGCGCCGGCAGGCGCGGCCAGCAGCACGCGGTGCGCCGCAACACCGAGGCGATGTTACGGGCAGGGGTTGCAATCATTGCAATCTGGCGATGGCTGTTCGCGACCGCCCGCACCTTGGTCACCGCGCCGGCGCGCAACCGCGCTCCGGCATGCTCGCTCAATAGGTGGCGCGGCCACCGGAAAGATCGAATGTCGCGCCGGTTGAAAACGAGCAATCCTCGCTCCCGAGCCAGCAGACCAGCGCAGCAATCTCGTCGACGGTGCCGAATCGCGCCATCGGAATCTTGGAAAGCATGAAATCGATGTGTTGCGCCGTCATCTGGTCGAAGATGCCGGTGCGCACTGCTGCAGGGGTGACGCAATTGACGCGAATGCCCGTACGCGCAAGCTCCTTGCCGAGCGACTTGGTGAGGCTGATGACGCCCGCTTTGGAAGCGCTGTACGCCGACGCATTCGGATTGCCTTCCTTTCCCGCCACGGACGCAATGTTGACAATGCGCCCATAATCGCGGGCCATCATGTATGGGACGACGGCGCGGTTGCAGTAGAAGAGGCCGTTCAGGTTCACGTCCATCACCTGCCGCCACGCATCGATCGGGTACTCCCACGTCGTGGTGTTGGGACCCGTGATGCCGGCACAGCACACCAGCACATCGATCTGCCCCAGTGCCGCGGCGCAGGCGCGCATGGCCGCGGCCACCGCGTCCGGGTCGGCGACATCGACTTCGTGCACCGTGACGTCGCCCTCGAGCGATCGTGCTGCCGCCTCGAGCGCGCCGGCGTCGCGATCCCACAGAGCGAGGCGCGCGCCACTGCCCTTGAATCGCTTTGCAACGGCGAGCCCGATCCCGGCGGCGCCGCCGGTCACCAGGGCGGTACGGTTCGCGAAATCGAGTTGGTTCATGCTTCCAAGGCCTCGTCGGGTGGGGGTAGCTCGATTCTACGGCAGTCCGGCGCCACGCGATTCGGGCCGTACCGCCGGGGTCTGTGAGTGCATTTTTTACTTGCCTGGCGCGGGCTCGCGCAAATTATTCACTGCGCCCCGCGCGGCTTCGCGCGCGGTTTCGTTTCTCACGGTTGGGTCGGGCCGCTGGAGATGCCATTCATTCCCGACGGCATGTTCCTTGCAACGTGCAGCCCTGGTGTCAGGGGAGGACCAATGCGCTCACGTGTCGTCGCAGTCCGCTGCTTTGCGGAGGAATCAGCCCGCGGCTGGGAGGCGCATTGCGTCGACCTGGGATTGACCGTCCACGGCGGGAGCCTCGATGAGGTCCGCAAGGAGCTCGATACGCTCATCCACCAGCTCATCGACGACAAGCTCGTGAAACGGCGCAAGGCGTTGCGTAGCCTGCTGCCTTCACCGCGCGGACCGCTCGAATTGCGGCTGCGTTACTGGGGACTCCTGCTCGCCGGAAGACTGGGCCTGCGCACGAATGCGCTCCGTGACGGCGCACGCAATTATTCCCCGCGCGCCGTTCCCCGGGGGGCACGCTGACGGCAGTGTTTACGCGAGACGCTGCCCACCGAGGGATAAAGCGTCGGCCGGCGACCGGCGGTTGAGAAAAAAGTCCCTGTAAAACCTGCCGTCCCGCTCGCGGGCGGACTCTGCCCCACTGTCCAATCGACGCAGGCTCGCGCTGCGAGTAGACGCACCACGAGCCTGGTCGGAAACGCGCCGCGCGCGTCCGCAAGGATCAGCGACGACTATCGCGGCTCTTGTCCTCGGCCGCCTGCTCGACGTTACCGACGCCTTTCTGGATCTTGCCGGCAATCTGCTCGCCCGCACCTTTGACTTGTTCGCCGACATCACCCGTCGCTTCTCCAACCTTGCGGCGGATTTTGCCGGCAACGTCCTTGGCAGTTCCCTTCACCTGATCTCGATTCACGAATGTCTCCTTGGTCGAATGGGGACGCACCTGCGCACCCGGAGGCGAGACCACCATGCGGGCCTCGATTCGTGCACTTTGCCGTGGCGGGTGGCGCACCGGAGTCGTCCGGACGCCCCAAGCAATGTAGGACGACGCGGGCTTAATTCACGCTATAACCCCGCTGCCGCTGCCGCAGCATCATGGCCGCAGGTAAGCGTAACCCTGTTGTTGTTTCTGCATGATTTCGACGACCCCTGCCTGCACATAGCCGATCTTCGGCAGCATGTCTTCCTTGCCGAGCTTTTGACCCGCCATGGTGTTCTCGCACGCGACAACACCCACGCCGGCATTCATGGCGTCTGCAATCCGGCCGGCGACTACCGAATCGCGCTTGAGCATGCCGATGCCGGGACCGTAGACAACCAGCTCGATCTCGACGCTGTCGCGACCCAGGTCCGTCTGCAGGTTGCGTGCATTGTTCAAGGCAAGGTTCCACTTGCCCGGGTCGTTGTCGCTCACCTGCATGACCACCCGATTCTTTGCCGCCGCCGGTGTCGCTGGTGGCTGCGCGCCGACGGCCGGCAACACGCCGCAAAGAAATAGTGCGAAACTCGTCAAGAGCAGGGCCGTGAAACGCATTGCAACCTCCGATATGTCTGGGTGAAGATGGCTAGGATACGTCGCCGCGGGTCCGGCGCCAATCATTCGTCCGTGTCGGCCCTTGGAATGACTTCAAGCTGCCGTCCGACAGCTGCAGCTCGGCTTCTCCTACGGCCCGCGCCGGATCGGGGGGGCACAATCACTTGTTGCACATTGCAGGTGGGACAATGCCGACAGTGATGGTAGTGGATGACGATGTGGCCTTCGCCCACGGATTGGCGGAGTGTCTGCGCTCGCGCCACTACCATACATTCGTCGAAACCAATGGCGATGCCGCGCTCGGCATGATGGCCGGCAGGCCGGTCGACGTGGCGTTGTGCGACATCGTGATGCCGGGATTGCTGGGTCCCGGATTCCTGCAAAAGGCGCAATCAGTGCCGGGACAGGAAAACCTTCCGGTGATCTTCATGAGCACGTTGCCGGAAGAGCGGGTGAACCGCATGTTCGATGGCTATGCGGCCTATTTGCGCAAGCCGTTCCCGCTCTCCGAATTGTTTGCCACGCTGGAGCGCGTCCTCGCCCGTCCCCGCCGGTCGGCCCCGCTTTTCTCGCGGCTCAATGCCGACACCCATCCGCCCGTGCACGCGTTACCGGCCTGCCCGATCAGCCGCAGCCGGTAATTCGGCGCGGCCTCCGCGGCGCTCGAGGTGAGAGCCCCGCCCGCATTCCTTGCCCAGACCATCGATGGCCCGTGTTGGTGCAAGCCATGATCTCAAGGCATGATCTCGCCTTTGCCCGAACCGGGAGTACCCGTGGACTTTTCGTCCGTCCTGCAGTTCGTGCTGCACCCCGACCAGCAGCTCGGATTATTGCTACAGCAGTACGGCATCTGGGTCTATGCACTGCTGTTCCTGATCCTGTTTTGCGAAACCGGCCTGGTGGTGACACCCTTCCTGCCGGGCGATTCGCTGCTGTTTGTCGCCGGCGCGCTGTGGGCGTCCACCGGCCACGACGTGGTCGTGCTGTGCGCCGTGCTCATCGTTGCCGCCCTCTGCGGCGATAACTGCAACTACTGGATCGGCCGCCTCGTCGGCGCAGCGTTGCTGCGTCGGGCACATGGGCGCTGGATCAATGCGCGCGCACTGGCGAGAACCGAGGAGTTCTATCGCCGTCACGGCGGCACCACGGTCGTCATCGCGCGTTTCGTGCCGGTCGTGCGCACCTTCGCGCCGTTTGTCGCAGGTCTCGGCCGCATGGCGTACGCGCGCTTCCTCGCGTTTTGCGTCGGCGGCGCGCTGCTCTGGGTGATCGGCCTGGTGTCGCTCGGCTACTGGTTCGGCAACGCCACGTGGGTCAAGAGCCACTTCGGCATCGTGACCCTCGCCATCATCGCCCTGTCACTGACGCCGCTCGCCATCGAGTTCTGGCGGCACAAGCGAAGCGCACGGCGGCGCTGAAAAGCGCCGCGTCACAGCGCGCGCAATGGGCGGCGGGTTTACCGCGTCTCGCCCGGCTTTCGCAGCGCTTCCCGCGCGGCCCCGGCCAGCGGATTGCGGCTATTGCGCGCGAGGCTCGCGAGGAATGCGCGCGAGCGCGGGTCGCCGATAGTACCGAGCGCCGCCACGGCATTCGCCTTGTAGCCCGTGGCGAACCGGCGCACCTGGTCGTCGACGAACGACTGCTGCGACACGCTCCGGAATCGCTCCAGAGCCGCGGCATCGACCCCCGTGACGCGAAGCTCTTCCAGCGGAAATTTCGCCCGTCGCTCGTAGCTGGCGTCGGCGGCGGCGCGCACATCGCGCAGCTCCTGCGCTGTCGGACCTTCGGCGCTTGCCTTCTGGAATGCCGGCACCAGCTCGGACGCGCGTTGCCGCAACTCGGCCGCCAAGGCGAGCTCGTCACCGCCGATGCAGGTCGACAGCACCCACCGCTGGTAAACGGCAAAGGCCTCCGGCGACAGGCCGAAGCGCGTCTGCGCCATGGCGATGCCGGACATCGCCATCAGCACTGCCAGCAAGCACAGGCGGATGACCGAAAGGATGAACTGTGGCGCCACTCAATTCGCCGGAAAAAGGCCATCGGGCCAGATGCGCTTGGCGATGGCAGGACAGGCAAGGGTGAGCGTATCCCGATCGCAGGCGCGGGTCACCAATCCCGGCCGTGCCGCATATACCGCATTGACGGCAGAATTGCCCCGCAGGTGGGCGCGGAAGGTCTGGCCCTCCGTAAAGTAGGCGCGGACATTACTCGCCGAATGCATGACATTGGTGGGATCGAACGACCCGGCGAGATCATCGATGTGCTCCAGCGCAAAGTCGTGTCCAAGCTCATGGGCGAGGAGCTCTGCGCCCGACCCGGCAGCGATCGCCACGAAACTGCTGCCGACGTCACAGGCATTGCCGCGCGACGTGGAGCCGTCGACGAGATTGACGAGATAAATGTTGATGCGTCCCGGTCGCATGCCGATGTCTGCCTGCAGCGCGCCGACGTTGGCGTTCCCGGCGCCGCACGTGAAGGCATTCCAGCTCGATGCTTTCGGGTTGGCGGTGGCATCCACCACCTCGAGCGGCGCGCGCACTCCCACGCGCTCGTCCCAGAAAATCTGCTGGGCGGTGGTCCACAGCGTCAGGGCGGTTTGTTGGGTGGTGGTGAAAGGCGCCGCCACGACCCAGAGCGTGACGGGCGTATCGAGCTCGTTGATGAACGACACCGGAACGGTTTGGTTGCCTGCGCTCGTCGACCAGGTGACGGGTTGCAATGCGACGGCCCGCTTCGGGCTGAACGCGATGAGCTCACCTCCGCCGCTGCGGGCACCCACGTTCACGGTGTCGGCCGCGGTGCCATAGCCTTGATAGTTCGCCGCAGGGATGCTTGTCCCGTCGCTCACCAGCACGCCATTGGCGGACGCCCCGAGCAGGAAGCGCACGGTGGCCGTGCCCGGCGCAGGAGCGCACATGATCGTGGCGTTGGGTCCGTACCCTTCCGGAACGTATGACTTGGTGATCATCAGCGCTTTTATAGCCGAGTCGCTCGAATAGCGGTGGTTGGAATCGGCGCGCTGATTCCACAACCGGTAGACCGGTACCGATCCGCCGGCGCACGCCCCCGTCACCATATCCGGAAGGCCGATGTAAAACGCGTTCGGCGTTTCCCGCACATACCCGCTGTAGTTCGGATCCGTGGCGCTTTTCTGCAGGATGACCGTGCATTCGGCGGGAGACGCGGAAAAGAAATGCGAATCGCCATGCGCCGGCGGGATATAGAACCGGCAGACGGGATTGACACCCGGACCACCGCTGGCCTGGCTCGCAAACACCTTGAACGAAAGCCCGGTGCGCACCCAGCCGGCGATGCGCCCGCTGTCGAGGGCATCGATGTCGGGTTGCAGATCACTGATGAAGTAGTGGTCGAGTGCTGCGTGGTAGTACTCGACGGAAGTCACCGGCGACGCGGGGACGACCGCCGTAGCGCCCGCGAAGTTGGTGGCCAGATTGGAGAGAGTCGTGCCGGTGCGCGTAATGCCATTGACGCCATCGGTCGGCAGGGAGGTATAAGTGACCTGGTCAACGCCCGCGTAGTTGACACTTGCCGAATCCGTCGCCAGAAAACCGTCGGGCATGACGTAGTCGGGACGGATGAGTTGCAAATCGGCGAAGCCCTGGGTGGCGATCAGCACCCGGCGGCCCGCCGTGTTGTTGCCGGGAAGATCGGTGGGAAACATGAACGTCTTGGTCGCGCCAAGATGGGTGCTGGTGAGCGCGTGACCCCCGAGCAGACGCTCGCCGGCCAAACCCTGCGACTCCCGCAGCACGATGTATTGGACCGTACCGTCCGCGTTGGAGTAGAGCAACTCGATCAGGTAGGTATGAAAGCTCGCAGCAGCGGTATTGGCCAGCAGCGCCAGGCCCAACGCCAGCAAACGCAGCCGCGCGCGATTCATGGTGAAAACGGCACCAGCGATCGGTCATGCACGGGACGCTTACCCAACGATGGGCGCGCTCGCGCGAAACGGCGCCGAGATGGTTGCGAGAAGGACAGTGGCTGTTTTTCTCACGGCATTGATTCCGAGGTCGATGATCGGCAGAACGCGCAGCATTTTTGCGAGGGGTGGGGAGGGCTGTCAAGCGATTTGCGAGCGCGATGAAAGGCCGTACACCGCAAGGGCGCGCTTGGTGCGTCCGGACCAGGGATGCGCGTCGTCAAGGGCTTGCATTGCGCGCAGGATTGGCGCAGGGTGAGCGCCGCCCGCCTTGGGTCCGGCAGACGGGCAACCGCGGATGCTGGGTGGCAGCGGTGCCACGCATCACCCTTGCACGTTGCAACCATTGGCCGGAATCCCTCGTGTCGTTCATAAGATGAGGTGCCGTATGACGAGTCATATGCCCCACGTATGGATCCGTACCGCGGTTTTCGCATTGCTCCCGCTGCTCGCCTCCTTTGGCGCCGCTGCCGCCGAAACGGGCGCGCAGGCGGTCGACAACGCCTGGGTCAAGGCGATGAAGGCCAATGATCTCGACGCTGTCCTGAAGACTTATGCGGCCGACGCCACGGTGTGGCTTCCCGGTGTCAAGGAGTCGCGCGGACAGAAGGCGATCCGCGCGGCCTACGAGGGCATGCTTTCAGCCAATACGGTGAAGAATGTGGTGCTTTCGGATACGCACTACAAAAGCGTCGGCGATACGTCCGTCGGCTGGGGCCGATTTGTTCTGACCCTGGCGCCCAAGGCGGGCGGAGAACCCGTGGTCCTGACCGGTCAATTCACCGACATTGCGCAGCGCATCGGCGGACGGTGGGTCTACATCGTCGATCACGCCTCCACCGTACCACCGCCCGCCGCGGGCGCGAAGTAGCGAGCAGCGGGGAGTGCGCGGGCGGACTGCGCAACTGCCGCGTCAACTCCCGGCCACCCCTCATCCCGCCGATTCGCCGCATTCGAACGGCGGACAGCGGGACTTCTTGCGCCTCGGGCCCGCCTACCACGCTGACGGGCGGGTGAAATGGCCCTGTTGGCTGACCGCAAGCCAAGCGCAGTCAGCCTTTGTCACCGAATATCAGCGAAGCCCGAAGAATGACAACACCGCAATGATGACCACAACCGCTCCGATAATGTAGATGATTCTGTTCATACCTTCCTCCTTGGTGTTCCCGTTTAAGGCGCCCATATAACCGGTACGCCCACCCAACGCAGACTCGTATATTAAGTTAAAACAGCATCTGAACGAGCATTATTGCCACCGTGACGCCATCGAGCTTTCCGCCCCGCAACGCGGACGCTCCCGCGAGCACCGGCACCGCGAGCAAACCGGTGCCGATAATCCCCAGCGCTGAATAGCAGGAACGCGAATCTGCCCGCCAGATGTCGCGGCGCTTTGGCGGCCTGCGCTAAAGTCTGAATATCCGCTCACGCCGCCGGTGATAGGACGAAGCAAGTTAAATGTTCGTAGCATCCAGCAACCGATCACAGGTAGACAGAAACCGCCGTAGGTGAATGCCTACAGCGTAGTGAGCGGGAATCCGATAGCCAATTCAAAATGATTCGCCGACAGTGCAATGCGGGCAATGGCCCGAGGCAACCGGAGATGCACATGAATCGAGATCAAGTTAAAGGTACGGCCAAGGATATCGCTGGAAAGGTGCAGGAGAAGGTCGGGCAAGTGACGGGCAGCGCCTCTCAGCAGGCGAAGGGGGTTGCGAAACAGGTTGAAGGCAAGGTACAGAAGGGCGTTGGTAACGTCGAACAAGCAATCAAAGATACTGACAAGAAAACCCGGCCGTAGCGGAAGCAGGCAAGGCGCGCTCCGGAGCTCACGGGTCAGGTCCGGGCATCACGGAGTCGTTACAACAATGGAGACTGAAATGGCAAACGATAAACTCACCCGTCCCGATGCAAATCCTGATCCGATCACCGGCGCACCGGGAGCGCATCCCGTTGGCGTTGGACTCGGTGCAGCGGCAGGCGGCATCGCGGCAGGCGCGGCTGCGGGAACGTTGGCCGCTGGCCCAGTCGGCACAGTCGTTGGTGCTGCAATCGGCGCAGTCGTCGGAGGTCTCGGCGGAAAAGCTGTAGCCGAAGGCGTCAACCCCACCGCTGAAGAGAACTATTGGCGCGAGAACTTCGAGCGCGAGCCGTACTATCAGACGGGCACGTCTTTTGATGACTATTCGCCGGCTTATCGCTTGGGCATTGGCGCCCCTGGCCGGTATGGCGATAGGCCTTTCGATGACGTGGAGTCCGATCTGGGACGTGAATACAACTCCCTGAAGGGCGAATCACGGCTCGAATGGGACCGTGCCAAACATGCCACCCGCGCAGCTTGGGATAGGGTCAAGAAAGCATGACGGTGCCGATGCACGTTTAGGAGCACCGTTCAAGTGTCACACCTGACCCCGCCGCAAGCGGGGTTCTTTCTGCGCGGGTCAAGTCCTACCGAGCGATTGCCAGCATCACTGGTATCACTCTGTTGTCGTCCTGCGCAAGTCTGGACGGTTCCGCGGTAAAGGGCGCGCCGCCTTTACTTATCGGACAGGGGCCTCCGCGACCGGCAGCATCACGGTGAATTCGCTGCCTTGACCTATGCCATCGCTGGTCGCGCGAATTATTCCGCCGTGCATCTGCACAATCTGTCGAGCAATGGCAAGTCCAATGCCCAGCCCGCCACCTCCCGCCGGTGCGGTCGCCGGCAGTTGCGTGAACATATTGAAGATCGAATCCAGGCGGTCGGGCGGAATGCCTGTTCCGGAGTCGCGGACGCGGACGACTACGTGTCGGTCGCGCACTTCGCTGCTCACGAAGATGCTGCCCGGAGCGGGCGAGAATTTGGACGCGTTGGTAAGCAGATTGGAGAACACCTGACCCAGGCGATCCGGATCACCAAGCACCAGGGCATCGTTGTCACCCAGGGTCAGAGAAACGGAATGAGCATGGGCGGTGAGTCGTGCTTGGGACAGCTCGATAGCGCGGTCGAGCACTTGGCGCACGGTGACCCGCTCCTCTCGCAGCTGCAATTTGCCCGCGGAGACCCGGGTGAGATCGAGAAGGTCGTTTACAAGTCGCACCATGTGCGCGACTTGGCGTTCAATGATGTCTCTTGCGGGCACCGCCATCCCGAGGCTTTCGGCCTGCTTGTTCAATGCGTGCAAGGCCATGGAGATCGCGGACAGCGGGTCGCGCAACTCATGGCCGAGTACGCCCAAAAACATGTCTTTCTGACGATTGGTCTCTGCCAACGTCGCGTTGAGTTTGGCATTCTGCACCGCCATGCGCTCGGCGTCCCGGCGCAGGTCGGTGAGTTGCACTGCCGCCGAGGCAAAGCGTGATAACGAGCCGATGACGCGCGCATCTTCGCTATCAAATTGCTTCGCTTCCTGATGCGCCACCACCCACACGGTCCCGATAGGTACGCCCTCCCGCTCGAACGGCACGAGGAGCACTTCGTGGATCGGCTCTTTCAAGTCCGCAATGTAAGGAAAAATGCGAACCGGCTGGTCCATGAGGAGCGTCGTGCGTTCGTCCAAGACCATGCCACAGGGGCTGAAGTCGCGCGGCAAGGTCACCGCGGAGAGGGGAGCAAACCGTCCGGCGAGCCCCCGCCACCGGAACACGGGCCCGGCTTCGGTTTCCTCAATAACGCTGACTCCGGCGGAACCCGCGCCGCATAGCTGCATGGCAAGGTTCGCGACCTTGTCCAGCACGGCGTCCGGTGAGGCGACCATCGCCTCCGCCAGTTCGATTAGAGCGGCAGCCTCCGACGCGTGGTTCGGTTGTCGAGACCGACGGGAGTCCAACACCTCAGTGGTTACCACCTCGCGCAGAAGCTCGGCGGGGATGTCAGCCTTGGAGTTACCGGGCGCCCCGGATGCCTGCGCAGTGGCTATCATGCACGCCCCCTCAGGCGACGTATTGGCATATTCGTGGTTGGATTTGCTACCGCGGGTATGCCGCGGCAGAGACGGTGACGGACCCCGATCGAGAGCCCATCGGTACCTTCTACACCGCCCACCCCGAGACCGCAACGGCAGTGGCATCCGTAGGCACGCTCTCCGATCGACCTGCTACCCCGCAGGCGGGATTCGCCCGCTGTGGGGAAGCAGTCCCCTGATCGTTTGAAGCAATACCTCAATTTCGAAGGGCTTGTGCAGAAACGCCGAGAGAGCCGAAGCGTACTTCTTCAATCCCTCTTCGGGTACCGCACTGGTCATCAAAATGGGGACGGCAGCAAATTCAGGCATCGCCCGAACCGCCTTGGCCATGTCGATGCCATTCATAACCGGCATCATGTAGTCGGTAATGATCAGCTGCGGCTGCACTTCGCCAAGCATATCGAGGGCGCGCTGCCCGTTGGCGGCGTGTGTGACGCTGAATCCTTCCATTTCGAGGATCACCGCCAGCACCGCGGCGCCGTCCTGCTCATCCTCTACCAGAAGTAGCCTCTGCACTGGATTCTCTTAGAGTTCGGGAGTTGCAGCTGCCTCTGCAAGGGAAGTCCTACCCGCAGCCTCGACGGCGTCAGCTCCCACTCGCGAATCGAGATCGTGGCGGCTTGCCTGCGCCTTGCGGACGGACACCACGGGACGATTTTGTGACCTCGCTCTGCCACACTGAGTTGCACGGATTTGTCTTCCAGCGGGTACACGCTCGCGCTCGCCTCGGCAACGACCGGAGCACTTGAGCTCAAGGGCACGAAGCGTAGTCCGAAATTCTCATGCCCGGCGGCGAGAAGCCTCCCTAAGCGGGATTCATCAACCTGCACGAAGTGTGATCTCGCGGCTATAAGGCGCGGCCTCGTCGGAACGTAGGACATAACCTGAAGCGCGATCATTTATGGCCTGCTGGTATATCCCTTCCAGCACGAATCCGTGTATCCGCGGCCCTCGATGAGTCGCGTCCCTTCCCCAGCGCGTCACCGGCCGCTTCTTTCGTCGAGGAATGGATCGAGCCATGGGGAGACACTTGCGCGGATCGCCGAACGTGCTGAGCGCCGACCAGGGATG
>JBDUCE010000276.1:0-4404 GCA_040003635.1 Betaproteobacteria bacterium | reverse complement strand
TGCGCGCCGGTGACGACTTCATCATCGACCGCGACGGCCTTACGCTGATCGAGGCGCAGCAAGACACGGTCGTCCATGTGGTGGGGCGCGGCATTGATTGGGTTCGCCCACGCACCCATCGCGCGCCGCTCGGCCGCCGCCTGGCCACCGCAATGAAGCGAATCAGCGCGTCGGATCCCCTCTCCCGGTGGGTGCCGTATTTCTGACGCTCGGTTGTACCTGCCCGATGAAGCTGGACCCGCAGCGCGCCTGGTGCTCCTGAATGTCGATGCCCGCGACCCTGGCGTGCGTGCGCCCTAACCGCTCGCTGGATAGCGCACGCCGCGGTCTCTGCTAAAAAGTTCTCCTGGCGCGCTGCCACCCAAGGGAGCGGCCCATGGATACCAGCACGCCGCTGGCACTGGATCGCTCGACTGACCGTTTTTTTGGATCCTGCTGTTCATGGTCCAGACGACGCTCATCGCAGCGAATAAAAGGGAGCTCCATCGCCGGGTCGAGGTGGCCGGGGCGATGCCGGCGATCACGATGGTCGTGGTTGGCGTAAGCTTGGCGATAGAAACGGCGCGTGATGGCCGCGCCGCTGGGTCTCGAGCCGAGAGTTTTTCTTATTATTCCGATGTTCGATATGTTGGTACTCGCGCCGCTGGTCGCCGCCGGCGTCTATTTTCGACGCGTGGCGGAAACCCACGAGCGCCTCATGCTGTTACCCGGTCGCGCGTCATCGAACCGATCGCCGCTTGCGCGGTCAGCGGTAAAGAGGCGTGACCTCCGGGTTTCACTCGCCCGGCGTTTCGTACCGGCCGCGTATTTTTCGCCGCACTGCAATCTCCCCTTCAAGTGCCATGCGAGCTCAACGCCAAAATCATCCTGACGGCGATGAGCGTCCGCCTTCCTCCGGCCGCGGCACTCCGGTGGCGGACGCTTCCGGCGGGAGGCATGCGAGCGCCGTCTGCGGGAAATGCGGCGCGCCCCTGATGCGGGTCCGGCGGCGCGTGATCGATCGCTTCGTCTCGGCGGTCTACCCGGTGTATCGTTATCGATGCACCCAATACGGTTGTGGGTGGGAAGGCAATCGTCATCACCGTTGACGATCGACGCGGCCCGCCGGCTCGCCCGGCTCAGGCCGGACCGCGCGTTGAAATGGTCACGACGCCCGGGCGCGGCGCGCGTTCACGCCCGGGGAGGGCTCGCGGTGGTTCGCTTGACCCAGTCGGCAAACGATTGCATGAATTTGCGCGCGAATTCGCGTGTTGCATCGTTGCTGAGGTGCCCGCTCGCATCGAAGAATGCGGCCGCCCCACCAAGGTAAGCCTCGGGTTGCTGCATGCACGGCATGTTGAGGAATACGAATGATTGCCGGATATGCTGGTTTGCGCCGAAGCCACCGAGGGCGCCTGGCGAAACACTCACGACGGCGCAGGGCTTGCCGGCCCATACGCTTTTCCCGTACGGCCGCGAACCCACGTCGATCGCGTTCTTCAGCACCCCCGGCACCGAACGGTTGTACTCGGGGGTGACCCACAGCACGGCATCGAATGCCTTGACCCGCTCGCGAAATTCGGTCCACGCCTTGGGTGGATCTCCCAGGTCGTCGCCATCCTGGTTATAGAGCGGCAATTGCCCGATTTCCACGATCTCCGCCTGCAGTGACGGACCCTGCAGCGCAATCAGCGCCATCGCCATCTTGCGGTTAAAGGATTCCTTGCGCAAACTTCCCACCAGCACGGCGACCGTGGCCATTTGATTTCTCCATGAAGTTGATTGCCGGATATGCCCGGGTTTTTGCTTCCAGCGAGGCTTGCGCTCTGTCCGCGCGGAGCCGCCCCGGGAACGACGACAGCGCCCATGGTACGACGATCCCATGGCACGCTTCGTCAGGAATTATTGATACTTGCGAATCCGCATGACAACTGCTCCGTCATTCCGGTACTGGTAAAGACCAGTACCGTCATTCCCGCGCAAGCGGGAATCCATTTGCTACGTGCGAAAATGGATCCCCGCGTTCGCGACGCGTTCGCGGGGATGACGATTGAGTTTTGTCACTCACTTTGGGAAGCTCAGTCTACAGGACATGAGCATTGCGGCAGGGATCACCGGTGGTGCCTGCGCAAGTTACGAGCTGCACGACAACATCGAGCATCCCGCCCGGTTGCGCGCCCAGTCGGGACGGCGCTGCGCAAACGCGTTGCGCCCGGCCTGGTCTTCGTACGGTCGACGCAGCACTTCGAGCAACTCGTGGATCCCGGTATCGTCGCCGTCCTCCGCGCGATCGATCGCCTGTTGCGCGAGGTAGTTGCGCAGGACGTAACGCGGATTGGCTGCCAGCATGCGCGCCCGCCGGTCGTCCGGGGGCAGCCCATCGCCGCACACCCGCGTCGCGTAGCGCCCAACCCACGCGCCGAACGCCGGCGCGGTCTCGCGGCGCTTCTCGTCGTCGTAAAACGCGCCCTCCAACGGCTTCAACGCCGGCGCCGCGACGTCGACCTCGGCGAGCGCGCGAAAGAAGAGCGTCATGTCCACTTCAGCAGCCTGCAGCAACCCGTGAAGCGCATGCATGAGCTCGACATCCTGGTCAAGACACCGGGCGAGTCCCAGCTTGGCTGCAATATGACCACGCTCCGCGGCGGCGTAGGTGTCGATGTAGCGCTGCAGTCCGGCATGCAATGGATCGACCGAAGCGAAAGCCGGCGCCAGCGCGTTCGCCAGCCGGCTCAAGTTCCAGTGCGCGATCTGAGGCTGTTGACCGAACCGGTACCGACGACCTTCCGCGTCGGTGGTATTGGGTGTCCAGTCGAGGTCGAAATCATCGACCCAGCCATAAGGGCCGTAGTCGATGGTCAGGCCGAGAATCGACATGTTGTCGGTGTTCATGACGCCGTGCACAAAACCTACCCGCATCCAGTGGGCGATCATCCGGGCGGTACGCTCGCATACTTCGGCAAACCAGCTCGCCCGCAGCTCTTCGTCCGCAACGCCGCTGTTCGCGGCAACAAGCTGCGGGAAATCGCGATGAATCGTGAAATCGATCAGCCGTTGCAGGAGCGTCACGTCGCCGCGCGCAGTGGGAAGCTCGAAATTGCCGAAGCGGATGAACGAAGGCGCAACGCGGCACACGATCGCGCCCGGCTCGGCCTTGGGATGTCCGTCGTAGAACATGTCGCGCACCACCTCTTCACCGGTCGCGACCAGGCTCAACGCGCGCGTGGTGGGCACCCCGAGATGGTGCATGGCCTCGCTGCACAGGAACTCGCGAACCGAGGAGCGCAACACCGCACGTCCATCCGCACTGCGCGAATAGGGTGTGGGACCCGCGCCCTTCAACTGCAGCTCCCACCGCTCGCCGGCCGCATTGATCGTTTCCCCGAGGGTGATGGCGCGGCCATCGCCGAGTTGTCCCGCCCAGTGCCCGAATTGGTGACCGCCATAATTGGCTGCGTAGGGCTGCATGCCTTCGAGCAGGCCATTGCCGCCAAGTATGCGCACGAAATCCGGCGAGGCGAGCTCCGCGGCATCGATGCCCAGGAGTGCGGCAACCTCGCGCGAATGGGCGATAAGCCGCGGCGCGATAACCGGCGTGGGCTCGATGTGCGAATACAGTGCACCATGCACTTGCCGCCGCCGTGACCCGGCCTGCGGGTCCGCGGGCAGCTCGCGGACGAAGGCGTTGTCAAAACGCAAGACTTGCATTGTTCGGCGCTTTCATTGCCCGCGTACGTCGATGGACGAACACGCAGCAGATTCGTTCCGTTGGTCGGCACGAATGCCGCTATTGACGATGACTCAAATGAGTGACCGCTGCTGCAAGACTCCGTCATTCGACGACAGGTGGATCTCCTGCGCCGCGCATTTTCGCAATCCTCGCATCACGGGTCACGCTTCAGCAACGCTGAGCCTCCACCACCCGCTTCAGATTGCGCAGCGCCTGCGCCGACTGGCGAACGAGTATCCAGCGCATCAGTGTCGAATCGAGACTGCGCCACGGCCATCGCCTCGATCGGAACGCCAGGTCGCGATCGAAACGGCACCCGCGCGCCGTCGGCGTGATCCGGTAGACGATGTGCGCCGCGCCGCGTGACGTGTCGGTGGCGATTTCCCAGCGGTGCGGCGCGTTGCAGGCTTGCACGGTCCACAGCGCTTCTTCGCGGCGGCCGAGGACTGCGATCACTTCGAGCATCGTCTCGCCGGCGACCAACGGCCGGTTCCATCGCGCACCTCGACCGTCGCCGGGTGCCAGGTGTGCCAAAGCGCGGGGGTGGTTACATAGGCGAATACCTGCTGTGGCGGCCGCTCGATCTCGAGCTGTGTCTCCACGCGCACGAAGCGACCGGCGTTCATCGTCGCTCCGGGAACCATTCCATTCCCGCCGATTGCCACGGGTTCAGCGCCGGCCTTGCAGGAGGTGAT
>JBDUCE010000275.1:0-4417 GCA_040003635.1 Betaproteobacteria bacterium | reverse complement strand
CGAACAAGTTGGCGACCTGGAAGCGAGCGTGGGCAGCGAGCCCGTTGTGCGCGGCGTTGGCGCTGGCCCGGGCAACCAGCCCCGCAGTGCCTTCGATGCCGACCACCGACGCGCCGGCTCTCGCGATCGGTAGCGTGAAATTGCCGAGTCCGCAAAACAAGTCCGCAATCCGCTCGTCCGGCTTAGGGTCCAGCAGAGAAATCGCGCGCCGTACCATCACCCGGTTGATGGCCGCGTTGACCTGGGTGAATTCGGTCGGCAGGAACGGAAAGACCAGGCCAAATTCCGGCAGGGTATAGGCGAGCCTGGCCTCTGTGGGGTGGAAAGGTACGGCGGAATAAGGTCCCTCCGGCTGCAGATAGAACTGGACGCCGTGCTCGTCGGCAAAGGAGCGCAACAACGCGGCATCATCGAGGCTCGGCGGCTCCAGCACCCGGAGCACCATCACGTAAAGCGGTGCGCCCGGCGTGCTGCCGTCGGTGGTGGTCGCATCCTCGCCCACTGCGAGCTCGATTTGCGGCAGGCGGTCGCGAATCGACAACTGGCCGATCAATACGCGCAGCTTCGGCAGCAGCGACGAGACCTTGGCCGGCAGCACCGAGCACGCAGTCATGTCGGCGATGTAGCTCGATTTGCGCTCGTGGAAGCCGACCAGCACTCCGCCTTTCTTGGCGACGTGGCGCACCGAAAGACGCGCCCGATGTCGATAGCCCCATGCCGGGCCGTACAGCGCAGGAAGGATTTGCGCCGGACGCACGCGCCCCAGATGCCAGAGTGCATCTTCCAGCGCGCGCTGCTTCGCCGCCACTTGTGCGCTCGCTTCGAAGTGCTGCATGGTGCAGCCGCCGCACACGCCGAAATGCGGGCAGCGCGCGACCGTTCGCGCCGCGCTCGACTCGAGAATGGCATCCACCCGCGCGATGTCGTAAGTGGGTTTGCGCTTGAGCGTCGAGAAGGTGACGCGCTCTCCCGGCAGCGCCCCTTCCACGAACACGGCTTTGCCCTCGACGCGGGCGATGCCGCGCCCTTCCTGGTCGAGCGATTGGATGGTTACCGGCCCGGATCGAACGGGTGGCGAAGTAGTGGAAGGCACGAAGGATCGCGGTGCAGAAAGGCCTTTCATTGTACCGGCTGGTCGCAACGCGCTTCCGATCGCTCCAGCGCAGCGACCGGGTTGCAGCCGTGCCGGCAGAGTCGCGTAAAATCGCCGCATGCGGATCATTGCCTTCGATAGCTCCACCGAGTGGTGCAGCGTAGCGGTCGGTGACGGCGAGCGCTGGCTGCAGCATGAAGAGGCCGTCGGGCAGACACATTCGACGCGCCTGTTGCCGATGATCGATGCGCTGCTCACCGAATCCGGATGGCGGTTGAGCGACATCGAGGGCCTCGCCTTCGGCGCGGGCCCCGGGTCGTTCACCGGAGTGCGAATTGGCTGCGGCGTCGCGCAAGGGCTGGCGCTCGGGCTCGACTGTCCGGTGCTGCCGGTATCGACGCTCGCGGCCATCGCGCAATCCACGCAATGCGCCGGAAATGATCGTCGCGCCGATCGGGTGCTGGTGTGTACGGATGCGCGGATGGGCGAGGTATATACCGCGGCGTATCGTCGCGAGGGAACGCAATGGGAAGAAGTCTCGCCGCCTGTAGTGGTGTCACCCGCTGCGCTCATGGCGCCATCGTCCCCAGGCACGTGGACGGGTGCCGGCAACGGCTTTGCGGCGTATCCGGCGCTGGCAGCGCGACTGGGGCTGCGCGATGTGCGGCCGTTGCTGCGGGCTACCGGGCGATCGATCGGCGAGCTGGCATTGCGCGGGTTTGTCGCGGGCGAGGGAGTTGACGCCAAAGACGCCCTGCCGGCTTATGTGCGCGATCGCGTGGCGCTGACGACCACCGAGCGCGAGGCCGGCCGCACGCTGAGCGCACTCTCATGATCCGATCCGTCCGTCGAACGTAATGGCCACGCTCCCGCGTTTCGCACCCGAGCCGGAATTGCAATGGCGACCATTGCGCGAGGATGATCTCGCCTATGTGGCGGCGCTCGAAGCGCAGATACATGCGGCGCCCTGGAGCCTGGGGAATTTTCGGGACGCCCTGTCGGCCGGCTACCTGGCGTGGGTCGGCGAACGGGAGAATCGTATCGTGGCCTATGGCATTCTCATGCTCGGAGCGGGCGAAGCGCAGATTCTGAATGTCTCGGTGGTTCCCGATGCGCGCCGCGAAGGGTTCGGGCGGGCGTTGTTGCGCCGGTTCATCGCCGGCGCACGCCGTTTGGGTGTGCACCAGGTCTTCCTGGAAGTGCGGACGAGCAATAGCGCGGCCATCACGCTCTATCGCAGCGAATTCTTCACCCCGATAGCGCGGCGGATCGCCTATTACCCCGGCCGCACCTCCGATGCGCCCCGCGAAGATGCGCTGGTGATGCGCCTTGCACTTTCTCCCGATGCCATCACCGAGGACGGGCATGGCAACGCGCGATGACATCCTGATCGAGTTGGGGCTTGCTCCGGTGTGGCAACGACGCAGCACACCTGGCGATGCGATCTCTGCCGCGACCGCGCCCACGACCGTGGAGCCCGCGATAGCGCGCGGGAAAGCGGAGCGCGTCCCGCCGGCACTTGCCGCAGAAAACGCCGCAACTCGCCGCGTGCGCATCGGCGCGCTCCCGTGGGATGCGCTTGCGCCCGACATCGCCGCCTGTACGGCGTGCGCGCTTTGCCGGACGCGCACGAGAACGGTCCCGGGTGTCGGCGACGCGGCCGCGGACTGGCTCTTCGTGGGTGAAGCGCCGGGTGCAGACGAAGATGTGCAAGGCGAGCCCTTCGTGGGCCAGGCCGGAAAGCTCCTCGATGCCATGCTGGCCGCGCTCGGCATGGCGCGCGGCGCGAACGTGTACATCGCCAATGTGCTCAAGTGCCGGCCACCGGCCAACCGGACGCCCGAGCCGCAAGAAGTGGAATCCTGCAGGCCCTACCTCGATCGGCAGATTGCATTGATCAAACCCAAGCTGATCGTCGCGCTGGGCAAGAGTGCGGCGACCACGTTGCTGGGCACGGAGTCGTCGATCGCCAGTTTGCGCGGCCGCCTTCATCGCTATGGCGGGATTCCGCTGGTGGTCACGTACCATCCGGCGTACCTGCTGCGCACCTTGGCGGACAAAGCGAAGGCGTGGGAAGATCTTTTGCTGGCGCGGCGTACCATTCAGGCGGCCGGACGCCCGGAGGGCATATCCTAAGCCGGAGGCCGGACGACAAGCGCCGCCGCCCGCCGTTGGCGCTCTTGTCCTTGCTGATTGCAACCCCAACTTAGGCACGACAGCTTGACGCCCTCGCGGCGGTACCGGATGTTGCAGGCCGGGCGTCCGGCCCGGCGCTCGTGTCTTACCTTGATCACTGCCCTTGTCACCGCACTGGAGGAAACAACAATGATGCGTCACCTCGCTGGATGGCTTGCAGCTTTTGCCACGATTGCCCTCGCCGGCTGTGGCTACAACGACTTGCAGCGGCAGGACGAAGGTATCAAGGCCTCGTGGTCGGAAGTGCTCAATCAGTACCAGCGCCGTGCCGATCTCGTGCCCAATCTCGTGAACACGGTGAAGGGTTATGCGGCGCACGAGGAGAAAGTGCTGACCGAGGTAACCAACGCGCGCGCCAGTGTTGCCGGCATCAAGGCCACGCCCGAGCTCATCAACGACCCGGTGGCCTTCCAGAAATTCATCGAGGCCCAGAATCAGTTGCAGGGCGCCTTGTCGCGGCTCCTGGCTGTTTCCGAAAACTACCCGAACCTCAAGGCCGATGCCTTGTTCCGCGATCTCACGGCGCAACTCGAGGGTACCGAGAACCGCATCGCCGTCGCCCGCAATCGCTACATCAAGACGGTGCAGGAGTACAACACCACGGTGCGCTCGTTCCCGACCAATCTCACCGCGATGATCTTCAAGATGCCGGTTCATCCGACGTTCACGGTGGCCGATGAAGCCGCGGTGAGTGCGCCGCCGAAGGTGGACTTCAACCGCCCGCCGGCTTCTTCGGCGCCCGCCCCGGCGCCCACGCCCGCGGTGCCGCCCGCACCCAAGGCCGATGCCTCGCCGCCCAGGCTGCTGTCCTCGTTTCAGGATGTTGCGGTAGTCGGTTGAGCCACCGCTACCCGCTGATCTTCGTGCGTGATTTCCGTCGTGGCGATCGTGATGCGGGTCTGGCGCGCCGTGCATCCTGACCGCTTTATGGCGACATGAGCCGCGCCTCGATGGCGGGGGGCGGCGCGGCCTGGTCGCGATGGCATATTGCGCTCGTCGGCGCGATGTTCGCATGGGTTGTGGTTGCTGCCACGCCGCTTTTCGCGGCCCAGACGCAACAAGGAACGGCCGGATTGCAGCCGGTCCCCGCGCTCTCCGGGCGCGTCGTCGATCTGACGGGAACGCTGA
>JBDUCE010000274.1:0-4428 GCA_040003635.1 Betaproteobacteria bacterium | reverse complement strand
GGAAATGGGTGCTGACCGAGAGGGAGGTCGAACGCTCGATCGTTGCCGTCAAAAGTGTACTTGAATTTGTCGGACTTTAATGACAATCTGTCGGACGAATCGATCGAGCATGCGCGACAGCCCCCGCAAGATTGTGCCCCCACCCGCCGCCCGCATCCGGCGTCCGGCCGGTTTGCCGCGCGCCGGGCGACCGGCCAAATCGAAGGCGGTCATCGACGCCTTGGGTCTCGACATCGTGTCCGGGAGGCTACGGTCCGGCGCACTGCTCCCGACCGAGACCGATCTCGCCCGCACCCTGGCATTGAGCCGGCCATCGCTGCGGGAGGCATTGAAGGCCCTCGCTCAAAAAGGACTGGTCGAGGCGCGTACGCGGCGCGGCACCCTGGTCTGCGATCGACTGCGCTGGGACGTCCTCGACGCCGACGTGCTGCGCTGGCTGGCGGCGGCGCCGCCGGATCGCGCCTTCCTGATGGATCTCCTCGATGTGCGAACCATTTTCGAGCCTGCCGCGGCGAGCATGGCGGCGGCCCGCGCCACGCCGGAGCAGATTCTGGCCATCGAGAATGCGTTCGCGGCCATGGCAGCCTCGCTACCCCACGACGTCGAGGCCTGCTGCCGCCACGACCTCGCCTTTCACGAGCTCATCACCTCGGCCACCGGCAATCGCCTGCTGATCCGTTTTGCCGCGGCGATACGCACGGCGCTTTTGGCTGCATTCCGACTGTCGGGCAACGCGCGGGAAAGTTACGAAAGCTCGCTCGCCGAGCATCACGATGTAGCCGTCGCCATCCGGCGGCGCTCCCCCGAAGATGCCGAGCGCGCGATGCGTCGGTTGCTGGCAGGCACTGCGCGGGATCTTGCACCGGCCTATCAGAAACTGCCGCGTGGCACTCGGCCGCGACGGCGTTGAACCGCGGGCAACGGCCCGCCATCCAGGAGGAACGTCCATGAAAACCAGAGCGATTTTCCGCGCCTTAGCGCTCGGCCTTGCGGCAGTGGCTGCGGTGGCGGTCGTACCCGAAGCCCACGCCCAAGCCCAAGCCAAGAAGCAAGTCAAGATCTCGCACGCCACTGCGGCCGACGTGGCCAACGACAACCACATGGTGTCGTGGATCATGGCCAGCTACATCAACAGCAATTCCGATACCCTCGAAGCGCGGATCTATGCCGCCAATGCGCTGGGCGAGGAGCGCGCCGTGGTGGAAGGCATGCAACTCGGTGCGGGCGCGACGATTCACGTCGGCGGCACGGCGATCCACAACAACTTCAACAAGCGCATGGGGGTACTCGACCTGCCGTTCATGTGGCGCAATTACGACCACGCACACAAGGTGCTGGACGGCAAAGTGGGCGAGACTCTCGCGGCCGAGCACGAGAAGCTGGGTCTCAAGGTGCTGGGCTGGCAGGATAGCTGGGGCTATCGCAACGTCATCACGACCAAGAAGGAAGTAAAAAAAGCGGAAGACCTGAAGGGTCTCAAGATCCGCACCATCCAGACGCCGACCTACGTCGCGGCCCTCAACGCCATGGGTGCCTCCGCCACGCCAATGGCATTCGGCGAGGTGTACACGTCGCTGCAGACGGGCGTGCTCGATGGCTTCGAGCATTCATCGGCAGTCGCCTACACCGGCAAGTTCTACGAGGTCGCGAAATACATCACGGTGACCGAGCACCTGTTCGGTCCGACGGTCACCGTGATTTCGAAGAAGGAGTGGGACGGCTACACGGAGAAGGAGAAGCAGGTAATCGCTGCCGCCGCCCGGCTCGCCCAGGACGTCAATCGCAGTCTTTCCGTGCAGCGCGATGCCGAGTCGATGGACAAGCTGAAGGCCAAGGGAATGATCGTCAATCCCATCGACAAGACACCCTTCCTGCGCGCCGCCGGTCCCCTTCAGGATCAGCTTGCCAAAACGATCGGGGCCGAGGATCTGCTCAAGATCATTCGCGAGACCAAGTGATCCGATCGTGCGATCACGACAGGATGAGTTGATGGCAAACACCGAGATGCGCGTGTCATCGCTCTGTCGAGGGAGAACGCGATGACCGTCCGGTGGTTCCAATCGATCGACCGCGCGGTCGAATTCGTCCTGTTCCTGATGTTCCTCGCGTTTACGCTGGTGGGCGGCCTGCAGGTCTTCAATCGCTTCGTCCTTGGCCTGCCGCTGTCGTGGAGCGAGGAGTTTCAGAAGTTCGGTCACATCTGGATGGTGATGCTGGCGATCCCGGTGGCGTATCGGCGGGGTGCGCACCTTGGCATGGACATGCTGCTGCGCTTGCTGCCGGCAACTCTCCAGCGTGCCGTCGGTTTGCTGACCGAGTTGCTCTGGCTGTTCCTGGCGCTCGCCATCGGGCGTTACACCCTCGTCATCATGCAGGTTGCGCGCAGCCAGGAAAGCCCGGGGCTCGGACTACCGATGCACTGGGTCTACGCCGGGATGGTGATCGGCAGCGCGTATCTCGCCTTTGTTGCCCTGCGCCGGCTCGCCACCTATTTCGGCTGGAGCGAACCGCCGCCCGACCCGCTGGAAAGCACCTGATGCTGGTCGGTCTTTTCATCCTGCTCCTGCTGTTGATCACCCTCGGCGTGCCGGTGCTGCTGGTCATGGGCTCGGTCGGCCTCGCGGGCATTCTCGCCACGCCCGGTCTCGTGCCGGCGCTTTTTCCACAAAAGATGTTTGCGATGCTGGATAACTTCAGCCTGCTCGCCCTGCCCTATTTCATCCTCGCCGGCGAGCTCATTTCGGCCGGCGGCATTTCGAAGCGGTTGGTGGAATTCGCGGAGACGGTGGTCGGCCACTGGCGCGCGGGACTTGGCCACGCCTCCGTCGTATCGAGCATGGTGTTCGCCGGCGTATCCGGCTCATCGGTGGCGGACACTTCGGCGATCGGATCGATCCTGGTACCGGCCATGAAGGGGCGCGATTACAAACCCGGCTTCGCGGCAGCGCTCGTCGCCTGCGCAGGAACGATCGGCGCGATCATTCCACCGAGCATGACCATGATCGTCTACGGCTCGATGGCGAACGTATCGATCGGCGGCTTGTTCCTCGGCGGCATCGTGCCCGGCGTGCTGATCGGCATCGGGTTGATGACCGTCATTTATCTTTATTCCCTTTCGCCGGCGCATCCGGAGTTGCGGCGGACCAGCGGCAGCTTCGCGCTCGCCCGCGTGATGCGCGCCACGCTCAATGTATGGCCGGCTTTGCTGGCGCCGATCATCGTGGTGGGCGGGATTCTTAGTGGTGCGTTCACCGCCACCGAGGCAGGGGTGGTGGCGTGCTTCTACGGCTTCTTTGTCGGGTTCTTCGTCTACCGCATTCTCAAATTGCGGGACCTGCCACGGATCTTCATCCGCGCCGCCGTCACCACCGCCATGGTGTCCGGCATCATCGGCGTCGCCGGCGCCTTCGGTTGGCTCCTTGCGTACCTCAACTTCAACGACATCGTGCTGTCGGCGATTACCCACGTCGCCGGCACCAAGACCGCAGTGATGACGCTGTTGATGGCGATCATGTTGCTGTTGACGATGTTCGTGGATTCGATGGCGATCCTGATCATCATGATTCCGGTCGCCGTCGTGATCGGCCGCAGCTTCGCGATCGACGAGTTCCAGCTCGGCCTCTTGATGGTGATGGCGACACAGATCGGCTCGACCACTCCGCCGGTGGCCGTGCTGCTGTTTGTCGCCACGAGCATCGCCGGATGCACCTACAGCGAGACGATCCGCTATTGCTGGGGTTTCATCATCGCCGAGGTCACCGTGCTGGTGCTGGTGATCTTGTGGGCCGATCTTGCGGCCTGGATTCCGCATCACTATCTGGGATAGCGAGCGTCGACGCGGCAAAAACCCCGAGCTGACCGACAGTTGCAGCAACTTCGGGGTTTGAAGTCGAGATCCCGCCCGCGGCCCCGGCGCAAGACTTGTGGTCGCCGACCGCTTGTCGGGTCATCCGAAAATGCCGGCCGCGCGCACGCCCGAGGGTCGATTTCAAAACCCTATTTACTTCAATCGATCTGCGCGCGTTCATAACCTGACCTCTTAGCTTTGT
Organism: Betaproteobacteria bacterium; assembly: GCA_040003635.1. Taxonomy (GTDB): domain Bacteria; phylum Pseudomonadota; class Gammaproteobacteria; order Burkholderiales; family Casimicrobiaceae; genus CAIWHR01. The sequence continues at coordinate 379 of JBDUCE010000274.1, read as the reverse complement.
GGTCTGCGGAGACCGGGGTCCCCCCACCATTCGTCTATTAGGCGATCGAAATCGCCCGGCGCACAATAGCGGCGCCGTGGCAGGGATGCGGAGACCGGGCGAATTTGGCCGCGTGGCCCGCGGCCCACAACCGGATCGGTATCGCGTCCTCCACAAGCCGTACGCAGTTTGCACTACGCACTTCGCACGACTGGCGCAGTATCAATGGGGATGTCATGCGCACCGCCCGCACGCCACCGAGCCGGAGCTCTTTGTGGACCTAGCGCCCTGGCCGCGCCTTTCCGTTGCGACCGCCATCCTGCCGCGGATCCGGCACGAGCTCGTGGTGCAGGCCGCGGCGCTCGACGGCACGCAGGGACGTGAGATCGCGCTGTGCCCC
>JBDUCE010000273.1:0-4442 GCA_040003635.1 Betaproteobacteria bacterium | reverse complement strand
AGGAGCGTATAGAGAAAGAACTTGATCGCCGCATACACGCGATTGGGCCCACCCCAGATGCCGATGATGAGATACATGGGGATCAGCATCGCTTCGAAGAATACGTAGAACAGCATTCCGTCGAGCGCGCAGAAGGCGCCGTTGACCAGTCCCGACATGATGAGGAATGCGGCCATGTACTGCGCGACGCGACGCTCGATGACCTCCCAGCCCGCCCATACCACGAGCAGCGTAATGAGGCTGTTGAGCAGCACGAACAGCACCGACAGGCCGTCGACGCCCAGCAGGTAGTAGATGTCGAACCGCGGGATCCATTCGGCGCGCTCGACGAACTGCATGTCCGACGTGCCGTGGGTGAAATGCACCCACAGCGGCACGGTCACCAGAAATCCGGCCAGCGCCCCCATCAGGGCAATGCCGCGCGCGAGGCCGGCGTCGCGATCGCGCCCGATGGCGAGGACCGCCAGGCCGGCAACGATGGGCACCCAGATGGCAAGCGAGAGGTACGGCATTGCGCGGTTCCGGTCAGTGTCCGACCCACCACGTCAGCAGCGCGAAAAGGCCGATGATCATGGTGAAGGCATAGTGATAAACGTACCCGGACTGCATGCGCCGCAACAGCGCGGAAGTCCAACCGACCACTTTGGCGGAGCCGTTGACGAAGAAGCCATCGATGATCGCGCGATCACCGACGTTCGAGAGGAAGGCGCCCAGCCGTCGCCCTCCGTCTGCGAAAAACCAGTCGTTGAACCGATCGAAGTAGTACTTGTTATCGAGGAGATCGTAAATAGCGCCGGCAAGGCGGCGCGCGCGCTCCGGCAATCCCGGGTTCACGAGATAGCAGTACCACGCGGCCACCATCCCGCCGATGGCGAGCCAGAACGGCAAGCCAAGGAGGCCATGCAGCATGAATGCCACCGGGCCATGCCATTCGCTTTTGAGCTCCGCCAGCACGGCATGCGGCTCATTCACCACGATCGAGTTGCCGAAGTAGCCGCCGAAGAGCATCGGATCGATGAACGCCCAGCCGGTGAAGACGGACGGAATGGCCAGCAACACCAGCGGCACCGTCACGACCCAGGGTGATTCACGCGGCACCTCGCCGGGGGCGAGCCCATGGTGGCCGTGGTCGTCGGGCTCCGCGCTCGCATCGTGCGAGACGTCCTGCGCCTTGCCCTCGTCACCGTGCACGCCATGGGGCTGCGCATGGAAGCGCTCCGGCCCGTGAAAAGCGAGAAACAGCATGCGGAACGAGTAGAACGCGGTGATGAACACACCCGCCATTACCGCGAAATAAGCATAGCCGTGTCCGGGAACGCTCGAAAGATGGGTGACCTCGATGATCGCGTCCTTGGAAAAGAATCCCGCAAAAGGCGGCAAACCAGCGAGCGCGAGCGATCCGATCACGGCCGTCCAATAGGTGACCGGCATGTACTTGCGCAAGCCGCCCATCCGCCGCAGATCCTGGTCGTGGTGCAATGCAATGATCACGGAGCCGGCACCCAGAAAGAGCAGCGCCTTGAAAAAGGCGTGGGTCATCAGGTGAAAGATCGCCGCCGAGTACGCCGAGACACCCAGGGCGACCGTCATGTAGCCAAGCTGTGACAGCGTCGAATACGCGACGACCCGCTTGATGTCGTTTTGCACGATGCCCAGAAACGCCATGAACAATGCCGTGGTGGCGCCGATCACCGTCACGAATCCCAGCGCGGTGGTGGAAAGCTCGAACAGCGGACTCATCCGCGCGACCATGAAAATACCCGCCGTGACCATGGTGGCCGCATGAATCAACGCCGAAATCGGCGTGGGGCCTTCCATCGAGTCCGGGAGCCAGACGTGCAGCGGCACCTGGGCCGACTTGCCCATGGCGCCGATGAAAAGGCAGATGCAGATGACCGTCAGCACCGACCACTGGGCCGCGCCCCACAGGTTCACCGACGTATCGGCAAGGGCTGCGGCGCGCGCGAACACCGGCGCGTAATCGAGGGTGCCGAAGTACGCCAGGATCAGCCCGATCCCGAGCACGAATCCGAAATCGCCCACCCGATTCACCAGGAACGCCTTCAGGCTGGCATAGTTCGCCGTCGGGCGGGTGTACCAGAATCCGATCAGCAGGTAAGACACGAGGCCCACGGCTTCCCAGCCGAAAAAGAGCTGCAGGAAGTTATTGCTCATCACCAGCATCAACATGCTGAACGTGAAGAGCGAGATGTAGCTGAAGAAGCGCGTATATCCGGGGTCGTCCGCCATGTAGCCGACGGTGTAGATGTGCACCATCAGCGAGACGAAGGCCACCACGACCATCATCAAAACGGTGAGCGGATCGATCAGGAACCCGATGGAAAGCTTGAGATTTCCCGATTGCAGCCAGGTATAGACATCGCCATTGAACAGCTGCCCGGCCATCACGTCGCGCCATACCAGCACGGAGGCCGCCAGCGCCACGCCGACACCCGCGATGCACAGCCAATGCGACAGCCGGCGCCCGAGCTGGCGGCCGAAGAGGCCAACGATCACGGCCCCCGCCAGCGGCGCGAGCGGTACCAGGAGATAGAGCAGCGGCCTGTTCATGTCGATCACGGCCTCAACCCTTGAGCTGGTCGAGATCCTCCACGTCGATCGAGCCGACGTTGCGGAAGAGGAGCACCAGGATGGCGAGGCCGATCGCCGATTCCGCCGCGGCCACCGTCAGAATGAAAAAGACGAAGACCTGCCCCGCCATGTCGTCGAGATAGCGCGAGAAGGCGATGAAATTGAGGTTCACGGCAAGCAGCATCAGCTCGATCGCCATGAGCAGGATGATGACGTTCTTGCGGTTGAGGAAGATGCCCGCCATGCTGATGGCGAACAGGATCGCGCCCAGCACGAGGTAGTGCGACAGCGTCGGCGCCGTAAAAAGTGACACGGTATCTCCCTGCTTCCTGTTCTTCTTGGGCACGACGGCCGAACCGGCGTGCGCGGACTATTCCTGGTTGTCCCGCTTTTCGGCCGGCATCGACACCACGCGGAGGCGGTCCTGCGGCCGCACCTTTACTTGCTCGCCCGGATTTTGATGGCGGGTATCCCGGCGCTCACGGTGGGTCAGGGCGATGGCGGCGATGATCGCCACCAGCAGGATGACCGCGGCAATTTCGAACGGGTAAACATAATCGGTGTAAAGCAGCAACCCGAGCGAGCGGGTGTTGGAGGCACTCGCCGGCGCCGCACCAGGGATTGACACCGGGCCGGCACGGCTGCCGAGCAACACCAGCGCCATCTCCACCACCACCAGCACGCCGACCGTCGCTCCCAGCGGAATGTAGCTCCGGAATTGCGCCCGCAAGCTGTCGAAGTTGACGTCGAGCATCATCACCACGAACAAAAACAGCACCATCACCGCGCCGACGTAAACCAGCACCAGCGCAATGGCCAGAAACTCGGCCTGCAGCAGCAGCCACAGGCCGGCGGCAGTAAAGAACGCCAGCACCAGCCACAGCGCGGAATGCACCGGGTTGCGATTGGTGATCACCCGCAGCGCGGCCAACACCAGGATCGCGGACAGGACGTAGAAGACGAAGGTCGGCATGCGCGTTTGTCTAGCGGTATTTCGCGTCCTGCTCGCGGTCACGGGCAATTTCCGCCTCGTACCGGTCGCCCACCGCCAGCAGCATTTCCTTGGTGTAGTAGAGGTCGCCGCGTCGTTCGCCGTGGTATTCGAGCAATCCCGTCTCCACGATGGAATCGACCGGGCAGCTCTCCTCGCAAAATCCGCAGAAGATGCATTTGGTGAGATCGATGTCGTAGCGCGTGGTGCGGCGGCTGCCATCCTCGCGCGCCTCCGACTCGATGGTGATGGCCAGCGCCGGACACACGGCCTCGCAGAGCTTGCAGGCGATGCAGCGCTCTTCGCCGTTGGGATACCGGCGCAGCGCGTGCAGGCCGCGAAAGCGCGGACTCTTGGGCGTCTTCTCTTCGGGGAACTGCACCGTTATCTTGCGGGCGAACATATGCCGGCCGGTGAGCAGCAGCCCCTTGCCGAGCTCCAGCAGGAGCCAGGTATTGAAGAATTGTCGAACGCGTGCGAGCATCGAAAACCCGGTCAATGAAACAGGTACGCCCAGCGCGTCTGCATCATTCCGCCAAGGAAGATGATCCAGACCAGCGTCACCGGAATGAACACCTTCCAGCCCAGACGCATGATCTGGTCATAGCGGTAACGCGGCCACGTGGCGCGAATCCACAGGAAGATCAACAGCACGAACACCATCTTGGCGGCGAGCCACACGAAGCCATCGCCCAGGGGTGAGCGGTCCCCAAGAATGGGCACCCAGGTCGAGAACTGATAGTCGTTGAGCCCGGGCCACGGTGAAAGCCAGCCGCCGAGGAACAGGATCGATGCCAGCGCCGCGATCAGGATCATGTTCATGTATTCGGCGAGGAAGAACACCGCGAACGCGACGCCC
>JBDUCE010000272.1:0-4446 GCA_040003635.1 Betaproteobacteria bacterium | reverse complement strand
CAACGCCGCATCGTTCATTCCCGCGAAGTGACAATGCGCCACCGTCACACCCAACGCCGTCAGTCCGTAACCCCTACCGTCATCCCTGCGAACGTGACGGCATAATCGTCACCCCCGCGGACGCGGGGGCCCATTTTGACTTTGGATCCCATCTTGACCTTGCAGCGGCGAGCCATCGAATTTCAAATTGGACCCGAATCGGGCGCATTTTGTGCGCGGTAGAATGGATTCCCGCGTTCGCGGGAATGACGGAGGGGTGGTGGAGCCCCGGGTTCGCGGGAATGACGGAGTCATGGTGTAGCCCCGTCGTTCACGGGAACGACGGAGTCGCGGTGGAGCCCCGCGTGCGCGGGCAGTGTGAAGTCTGGGGAGGAATAGATGAGTTCGACCTTGCGCCGCATGGCGACGTTCACCGCCATGTTGCTGTTATCCATTCCGCTCCTGGCCGGCGCGCCCATTACCTATGCCCAAACCGGGACCTATCCAGCAAAAGCGATCCGGCTCGTCGTGCCCTTTCCGCCAGGCGGACCGCTCGACGTAATCGGCCGGCTCATCGCCCAGCGCCTGAGCGAAGCGTGGGGACAGACTGTTGTGGTCGACAATCGACCGGGCGCCGGCGGCAACATCGGCGCAGACATCGTGCCAAGAGTGCACCCGACGGGTACACCGTGGTGATGGGGGCGCTTTCCACGCATGCGGTCAATCCCAGCCTGTTTCCCAAGATGCCCTACGACGCCGTCAAGGATTTCGCGCCGATCAGCCTGGTCGCCATCACGCCGAATGTGCTGGTCGTGAATTCGTCGCTGCCGGTCAATTCGGTCAGGGAGCTGATCGCTTACGCCAAGGCCAATCCGGGCAAGCTGGCGTTCGGCTCCGGCAGCAACGGCAGCGCGGGGCATCTCGCGGGTGAGCTGCTCAAGGCGGATACCGGCGTGGATATGATTCACGTCCCGTTCAAAGGGGGCGCGCCCGCGACACAGGCACTGCTCGCGGGCGACACCCAGCTCATGTTCGACAACCTCGCCAACGCCGTACCGCAAGTCAAGGCGGGCAAGCTGAAGGCGCTCGCGGTCACCACCGCGCAGCGCTCACGGCTTGCGCCCGAGCTTCCCACCATGGCCGAGGCCGGCGTTCCGGGGTTCGACATCTCGACCTGGTTCGGTTTGCTCGCACCCGCCGGCACGCCGCGCGACATCATCGCGAAATGGAACATCGAGGTCGCGCGCATCCTCAATTCGCCCGACATGCGCGAGAGAATGATCGCGCAGGGGGCCGAGCCCGCGCCGGGCACGCCCGAGCAATTCGCGTCGTTCATCACGCAGGAGCTCGCCAAATACGCGCGGATCGTCAAGGCATCCGGCGCCAAGGTCGACTGAGCATGAACGTTGGCAGCACGGTGGCCGCATCGCGACATCACCGTTCAAAACGCGGCGCGAGCGAAGCGCAGCATTTGCAATATGGATTCCCGTGATCGCGTCGTGATCGCGGGAATGACGGATTCTCAGGAGGAATTCATGAGTTCGACCCTGCGCCGCATTGCGACGTTCACTGCCGCCCTGCTGTTTCATATTCCCTTGCTGGCGATCGCGCCCCTCGCCCACGGGCAGGCCGCGAGTTACCCCGTCAGGCCCATCCGCCTGGTGGTGCCGTTTCCAGCCGGGGGCGCCACCGACATCCTGGCGCGTGCTATCGGGCAGCGCTTCAGCGAGGTACTCGGCCAGCCGGTGATCGTCGATAACCGGCCCGGCGCCGGCGGCAACATCGGCAGCGAGCTCGTGGCCAAGGCGACTCCCGACGGCTACACCTTGCTGATGGGGACCGTCGGCACCCACGCCATCAATCCCAGCCTCTACGCCAAGATGCCCTACGATCACGTCAAGGACTTTGCACCGGTAATCCTGGTCGCCGGGGTCCCCAATGTGTTCGTGGTGCATCCGTCGGTACCGGTCCGTACCGTGGGTGAATTCATCGCCTATGCCAAGGCCAATCCGGGCAAGCTCAACTTCGCCTCATCGGGCAGCGGCACGTCCATCCATCTGGCAGGTGAGCTGTTCAAGGTCATGGCCGGCGTGCAGATGACGCACGTGCCGTACAAGGGGAGCTCGCCGGCGATCCAGGATCTTCTCGGCGGTCAGGTGCAACTCATGTTTGACAACCTTCCTTCCGCGCTACCACAGATCAAGGCAGGGAAATTGCGCGCGCTCGCAGTCACCTCGGCCAATCGCACCCCCACGCTGCCCGATGTCCCGACCGTGGCCGAGGCCGGATTGCCGGGCTTCGAAGCGTCGTCGTGGTTCGGCGTGCTGGCGCCCGCCGGAACGCCACCGGCGATCATCAATCGCCTCAATGCCGAAGGCGTGAAATGGCTGGCCACACCGGAAGCGAAGGAGAAGATGCAAAACCTGGGCGCCAATGCAGCGGGCGGTACGCCGGACGATTTTGCAGCGCATATCCGCGCCGAGACCGTCAAATGGGCCCGGGTGGTGAAGGACTCCGGCGCCAAGGCCGAGTAGCGCGACCCGCAACGCGCGAACATCGCGCAACGTCAGGAGGCGCGGCACTCCGGGGGCAGATAAGCCCTTTCGATGCCGACCGCCACGCAGAGCCAGCGTACCTGCTGCTGCTCGTCGCGCGTGGGGGCAAGCAGGATCGCCTTGCCCGCGAGTTCCGGCACCGTCGGCCCGAACGCCACGCGCACCCGCCCGGTTGCGGGATCGACATGGATGTCCTCGATGTCGCCGGTGCCTTCGCCGCCCGCAACGACCGCATCGGTCTGGCGAGGCACCAACCGCGCGGTGGTCCAGTTCGCCACCACCTGCTGCTCGAGTGTGCGCACCGCCGCCAGGGTATCGAGCACGTGGCGGCGCACCACATGATCCCGATGGGCATCGACGAGGTCGACGACTACGGCAAGGTAGACGAGAGCGATGCCCGCCGCGCCTGCGGTTGCACCGAGCCACGTGGTCGAACGATGGTCATTGAGGCGGGCCGCGGCTTCCACCGGTCCCGCCGTCTCGCGCTCCGCGGATTGGGACTGATTGCGAACGCGCCGATAAAAGAGGTAATTCGCGCACGCCGCGGCGAGGCAGCTAGGCAACGCCCATACCGTGATGATCGCTCCCGCCTCCCATAGCCACGTCGCGTGATCGAGCGCCGGCCCGATGGCGATGAAGACGACGGCAGCGAGCAGCGGCAACATGGCGAAAAAAAACGCCGCGAACCACAGCCCCCGGTAACCGGCCCAGGTGGGGCCGAGCCAAAACGCGGGCCAACTCCAACCCGGCCAACCCCGTCGGCCGCGCTCGAAGGCAAAGAACCGCGCCACATAGTGGTCCGCATTCGGACCCACCGCCAACCGGTAAAGAACCGCCAGTGCCGGCCGGACCACGCGGTCTTCGGCCGGCCCCGGCATGCGGATGGTGTCGGCACTGATGCTCGCGGCCCCGCCAACCGTGGCCGCAACATCGGCTGCTCCGCGAATGCTGTCGAGGTCGGTGTCGACCGCGGCGATGGAAGATCGTGACGGCGATGAGGGACTGGTAAAGGTCATGCCGAAAGTATAGGCCGTTGCACGAAGCAAAGCACATGGCCGCGTGCGCTCGTGGATCCGGCTCACGACGTGGCGAATGGGTTGCGCAGGGTGAGACGCTCATCCACCACCTGGCCGTGCTGCATGCCCTCGGTGTACAGGATCGTGCAACCGCCAAGAGTGCCGACGCCACGATCAATCAACGACGCACAACGGTGAAGGCCAGCGTCGCCCAGCCGGCGAGCATTGCCAAGCCCCCCAGTGGAGTGACCATGCCGAAGGCGCGCACGCCGGTCAGCGCCAGCACGTACAGGCTTCCGGAAAAGAGCACGATGCCGGCAAAGAGCAGCAGCGCCGACCAGCCAAGCCCGCGGCCCGCGTCCGGCCATTGCAGCCACAGGATGCCGATCGCGAGGAGACCCAGTGCGTGCAGGAAATGGTATTGCGCCGCGGTCTGGAAAACCGCGAGCAGATCCGGCGGCAGGCGCGTGCGCAGTGCGTGGGCGCCGAAGGCACCGGCAGCCACCGCCAGAAAGAGGAGGCAAGCGGCTGTGAAGAGAATGCTGCGGGGAGTCATGCGCAAAGAACACCGGGCTCGGCAGAGGGGCCCTGGGTTCGTCTACAATGCGTCGATCGCTTTCAATCCACGCACTCGCACAGGATAGCACCATGACAATCGATCGCCGCCATGGCGGCAAACGTCTCGCGCAAATGGTCATTCACGGCGCCTCGCAGACTGTTTACCTCGCGGGCCAGGTGGCCGGCGACGCCGGCGCCGACATGACCGGTCAGACGCAACAAATCCTGGCGCAGATCGATCGTCTTCTGGCCGAGGCGGGCACCGACAAGTCGAAGCTCCTTTCCTGCACCATCTTCCTGCCTGACATGGCCGACTTCGCCGCCATGAATGCGGTGTG
>JBDUCE010000271.1:0-4452 GCA_040003635.1 Betaproteobacteria bacterium | reverse complement strand
TGACGGGATGCTCGACCTGGATACGGGTGTTCATTTCGATGAAAAAGAATTCCTCTTCCTGATACAGGAACTCGAAGGTGCCGGCGCCCCGATAGCCGATCTTGCGGCAGGCCTCGGCACAGCGCTCCCCGATGCGGGTCAGCGCGCGGGCCGCAATGCCCGGCGCGGGTGCCTCCTCGAGGATCTTCTGATGACGGCGTTGCATGGAGCAATCGCGCTCGTAAAGATAAACCGCATTCTTGAACGAATCGGCCAGCACCTGGATCTCGATGTGCCGCGGATTGGGCAGGAACTTCTCGAGGTAGAGCGTGGGATTGCCGAACGCCGCGGCTGCTTCGGCGCGAGTAAGAGAAACCGCCGAGACCAGCGCCGCCTCGGTGTGCACGACCCGCATCCCGCGGCCGCCACCGCCCCCGGCCGCCTTGATGATCACGGGGTACCCGACTGCGCGGGCGATCCGCACCACCTCCTTCGGGTCCTCCGGCAAGGCACCCTCGGACCCCGGCACGCACGGCACGCCCGCCTTGACCATCGCCGCCTTGGCGCTGATCTTGTCCCCCATCAGCCGGATGGTGTCGGGCCGCGGGCCGATGAATACGAACCCCGAGCGCTCCACCTTCTCCGCGAAGTCCGCGTTCTCGGACAGGAAGCCGTAGCCCGGATGGATGGCCTGGGCGTCGGTTACCTCGGCGGCTGCGATGATCGCCGGAATGTTGAGATAGCTTTGCGAGGAGGCCGGCGGACCGATGCATACCGACTCGTCCGCGAGCCGCACGTATTTGGCGTCGCGGTCAGCCTCGGAATGGACGACCACCGTCTTGATGCCAAGCTCGCGACACGCCCGCTGCACGCGCAACGCGATCTCGCCCCGATTGGCAATGAGGACCTTGCCGAAGAGCACATTGGGATTACGGGTGGGCACCGGGCGTTCCGCGCTTCAGGAGCCTGAGGCCGCGCGCGAAAGATGCCGCGGTGCGCGCTTGAGCATCGAGGATCGGGCCGCGGCCACGCCCTTATCCAATGAGGATCAGCGGCTGGCCGAACTCGACCGGCTGGCCGTTCTCGACCAGGATCTCCTTCACGATGCCTGACGCGTCGGCCTCGATCTCGTTCATGAGCTTCATGGCCTCGATGATGCACAGCGTGTCGCCCGCTTCGACGGCGTCGCCCACGTCGACAAACGCCTTCGCGCCCGGTGTCGCCGCTCGGTAGAACGTTCCCACCATCGGACTTTTGAGGATGTGCCCCTCCGGCTCGGGCGCGGCCAGGGGCAGTGCGTCCACCGGGAGCCCTGCGGGCGCGCCGCCTGCGGATGGCGTGCCCGTTACGTGGGTCGTCACGGCTGGCAACGCAGGCGCGGCGGCCCGGGTAATCCGTACGCGCTCCTCGCCCTCCTGGATCTCCAGTTCGCCGATGCCCGAAGTCTCGACGAGCTCGATCAGCGTTTTGAGCTTGCGCAGATCCATGCATTACCTCGCAATCCTTTGGCAGGGCGAACGCACTGAAACGAAAGGGCGGCCGAATCGCCTTTTGTCTCCACGCCTGGAGGTGAACTTCGATGGAAAACTGTTTCTCGCCTGGGGGTGCGCCAGCACGGCGCAGCGGATGACCAAATGTGGAGGGGCCGGGCGGGCACAGCCTCCTCGCAATGAAGTCATTTTGACGTAGATCGGGTCATTTGTCCAGCGAAGCCGGAAGTTACCGGCTGCGCGGCTCTTCGCACCGGGGTCAAAGCGAGGGGAGAGAATCATCCAGGTGATCGGCGCATGAACGCCGCTGCCGGAAGTCGGGAGATGCCGCGGGTTAAACGATTTTCGAGATTACGCTTTGAAGTAATGCGGGAGTCAGCGGCCCAAGCTGGGTGTGGACCAACCGGCCGTCGCGATCGATGATGATCGTGAACGGCAGCGCCATGATCCTGTTGCCGAAGGTCTTCGACAAATCCAACGCGCCAAAGCCGCCCACGAGCGCCGGGTAATTAAGATGAATCTCGTCGGCGAACGCGCGGACCTTCGTTGCTTCGTCCACCGCGATTCCGACGAACTGCACGCCACGCCCGCCCCAAGCCTGCTGGGCCTTGATGAACTCGGGCATCTCTTCCTTGCAGGGCGCGCACCATGTCGCCCAGAAGTTGACGACCAGCACCTTGCCGCGCCATTGATCGATGCGCTGCTCGTTGCCCGATGCGTCGGGTAGCGCAATGGCAAAGAGACTGTCCGCCCGGCCACCCGCGTCGGCCTGTCGCTGGGACCCGAAGTGCAGGCCTGCCGCCAGCGCGACGGCTCCGGCCGCCCCGAAGACGCCAACGATGACCAGGCGGCGGTGCATTACGCTCCCTGCCCCCGGACCCTCACCGATGGCGCCGCGCGACGCAGCGCGGCAGCAGTCTTCACCGGAACCACGCGCGCTTCGGTGCAACCGCGCTGACGATTGGGCCCGGCGCCGCGCCAGGACGTGGGAGCGGCAGCACGATGCGTTGGCGTTGAGGCGGGTAGCACACGCCGATGTCGGCGCATCCCTGCGATTCGGCGATGACCGAGATCTCCTGGCCCGGTGCAGGCTGCTCCAGGGGCAGGGTCACGACGACCTTCCCCCGGTAGGTTGCCACCCGCCCGAAGAACTCGTCGTGCTTGATTTCGCCCGGCGGTAGCACCGGCGTGTTGGCGAGAGCGCCGGGTTCGACGGTGAATCGCACCTTGTCGCGATAAAGGTAATACCCCGGCGCGACCGCGAAATGCGCCTCCAGGGTGCGCGCATCGAGCGCCCGGACGCTGAAGGCGAAGGCGCGCTCGGCTTCGAGGAGATCAGCCGGCGACGCGGCGCGCGCCAGGGAGAATGCAAGGCACAGAAATACCGCTCCCGAAATGCGCAACCCGGCGGCGCCGCTGCGGTCAGATGTCAAGGTAAGCCCTTCGGTTCGGGTGGCGGGACGGGAATGGTTCACGTTCCGGCCGTCTCGGCCGTAATCCACTGCAAGTAGGGAAGCAGTCCATCGGTAATCGGGACCGCGATGATCTCGGGAAGTTCGTACGGATGGCGCGACCTTATCGCCGTCTCGAGTTGCGGATAGCGCTCGCGTTGCGTTTTGATGATGACCGGGACTTCGGTGGCAGTTTCGATTTGCCCGTGCCAGTGATAAAGTGAATCCACCGGTGCGCCGACACTGACGCAGGCGGCGATCCTGGCTTCGAGGAGCGCGCGCGCCAGCGCAGTCGCGGCAGCGCGGTCGGGCAGATGCGTCAGCACCAGAATCGCCGTGCCGGCCAAGGAGTTTTCCATGCGTTACCTGTTGCTGGGAATTGTACTGGCTTTCCCCGTCGCCGACCTGTACACCACGGTCCGCATCGCCCATTGGACCGGCATTCCCACCTGGCTCTGGCTGGCGTGTTCCACATTGGCGGGCCTGTCGCTGTTGCGATCCGAGCGGTTGGCCTTCCGGGCCGCGACGGTCGCCGCGATGCACGGGGAGCAGTCGCTTCTGCGCGGACTGGTCGACAGCGGCCGCAAGGTGCTCGCGGCGCTGCTGCTTCTGTTGCCAGGGATCATGAGCGACGTCATGGCATTGCTGCTGCTCGCCCTGCCGCTCAACGTGGGGGGCGGCTACAGCGCCGGCGGCGCATCCGCGCGGACCGGGAAGGAAAAGACGTGGGGCCGGTACATCGACGGGGACTACCGCCGGATCGACTAGGTGCCTGTTCTGCGGTCGTCACTTGAGCCGGTCGATGACGGTCGGCTGCGCCTTGCCGGCGCGCCGATAGGCCCAGGTCATCATCATCGCGCCGGCCGCGATCATCGGCATCGAAAGCCACTGGCCCATGGTGAAGCCAAAGGCCAGGTAGCCCAGGAAATTATCGGGTTCCCGCGCATACTCGGCGACGAAGCGGCAGGCGCCGTAACCCACCAGGAAAAGTCCCGAAGCCGCGCCTAGGGGTCGCCGCCGTTCGGTATAGGTCCACAGCAGCAGGAAGAGCACGATCCCTTCCAGAAAAAACTCATAGAGCTGCGACGGATGCCGCGGCAGCGGCCCGGCGGGCGGAAACACCATGCCCCACGGCACGTCCGTTACGCGCCCCCACAATTCGCCGTTGATGAAGTTGCCGATGCGCCCGGCGCCCAAGCCCAGCGGGATCAACGGTGCCACGAAATCAGTGACGGCAAGCCACGGCTTGTGCCGCCGTCCCGCAAACAGCCACAACGCCACCAGGACGCCGATAAAGCCGCCGTGGAAGCTCATGCCCCCGGCCCAGACCTGGATGATCTCGGCCGGGTGCGCCAGGTAGTAGAACGGCTTGTAGAAAAGAACGTAGCCCAGCCGCCCGCCGAGAATGACGCCGAAGATTCCGAACCACAGCATGTCGTCGACATCGCGGGGATGCCATCCCGTCAGGAGGTTCTGCCGGGCGCGCAGCTTGCCGAGGGTCACGAACAGGGCGAACCCGACGAGATACATGA
>JBDUCE010000270.1:0-4452 GCA_040003635.1 Betaproteobacteria bacterium | reverse complement strand
GCCGCGAGCCACGATTGAAGTTGGGTCTTGATGTCGTTCACCGCAATCATTATAGCGATGGCTGAAGGCGTGCGCGATGATGGCGCGGGCGTACGTCACTCGTCGCGCATCCATCACAGCAAGCCCAGCGGATCGACGTCGATCGACCAACGCACGCGATGCGCCGGAAGCTCGTCGATCCGGACGCGCCATCCGGGCAGGAAGCGTTGCAACGCCGCACGCTCGGCGCTCTGCACCACCACCTGTCCGCGTTCCATGCCCGCCCTCCTGGCGAGCATGGCCGGCACCGGCGCGAACACTTCGACCGGAACCGATGTTGCCCTCGCATGCGCGCGTCCGAGCGCACTGGCGCGCTCGAGAAACGTATCGACCGTCTCGCGCGCGGACGCTTCTGCCGCAAGCACGGTCAGATGGGCATAGGGAGGCATGCCGGCGGCGCGACGGTCGGCGAGCAACGCATCGGCCAGCCGGTCGTAGTCGTGCGCAACCAGCGCCTGGTAGAGCGCGTGCTGCGGAAAATCGGTTTGCACGATGACCTCGCCCGGGAGCTCCGCGCGTCCCGCCCGCCCCGCCACCTGAAACAGCAGCGCGCCGAATCGCTCCGTCGCGCGAAAGTCGGCGCTGTAGAGCGCATTGTCGCCGCCGAGCACGCCCACCAGCGTGAGGCGCGCAAAGTCGTGTCCCTTGGCGAGCATCTGGGTGCCGACCAGGATGTCGAGCGCGCCGGCATTTATCTGCTCCCGAACGGCTGCAAATGCGCCTTTGCGTTGCGTCGTGTCACGGTCGATCCGCGCGATGCGGGCGGCTGGAAACAATCTTCGCAATGCGTCTTCGAGGCGCTGCGTGCCCTGGCCGACCGGAACAAGATCGACATTTCCGCAGCGCGGACAGGTGCGCGGGAGACGCTCGAGGTGACCGCAATGATGACAACGCAGGGCAGCCGCTTCCCGGTGCATCACGAGCCGCGCGCTGCACGCGGGACAATCGGCCCGCCAACTGCAATTGCCGCACAGGAGGCTCGGCGCAAAACCGCGGCGGTTGATGAAAAGGAGCGACTGCTCGCGGCGCTCGAGCCGGACTCTGACGGCTGCGACCAGGGCCGCTCCGAGGCCGTCAGGCGTATCGGGTGTTGCCGCGGGCGCGAGCGCAACCACAGGCATGCGCGCCGGCGCGATCGCTCGATGGGGAAGCCGCAGCCACTCATAACGGCCACTGCGCGCATGCAGGAGCGTTTCAAGCGAGGGCGTGGCGCTCCCCAGCACGATGGGCACGCCACGCGCCTTTGCCCGCCATACGGCCACGTCGCGCCCGTGATAGCGCACGTTGTCCTGCTGTTTGAACGAGGCGTCGTGCTCTTCGTCGACCACGATGAGCCGCAGCCGCGGCAACGGCGTGAACACTGCGAGCCTCGTACCGACGACGAGGTCGGCCTCGCCGGCCGCCGCCCGCGCAAACCCGCGATGCCGCTCGCCGGCAGCGAGCCGGCTGTGCAACGTGACGATACGCCGTCCGGGAAGGGCGGCCTTGACGCGCTGCTCCAACTGCGGCGTGAGATTGATTTCGGGGACCAGCACCAGCACCTGGCCACCACCTGCCATTACCCGCGCTGCGGCGGCAAGATAGACTTCGGTCTTGCCGCTCCCGGTCACGCCTTGAAGCAAGAGCGGCGCAAAGCCGTGAGCATTCCCGATGGCCGCGGCGGCAACCTGTTGCGCGTCGTTGAGCGGAGGACCGTCGGGCACGGCGCGCGTATCCCCGGCAGGCGGCGTCCACGCTTCGACGAGACCCTGCGCCATCCAGCGGCGCAATGTCGCGAGGGCCGCGGGCGGAATCGATGCCGGCACCGCGCGATGCACGGCCGCGCCGGCAAGGAGGGGCGCGAGCGCGTCCCGAACGTCCCCCTGCAGCCGTGCAACGCGCCCCTCCAGCGCCTCGCGCCCGCGGGGCGTCGCGCGCCACGCCGCCACCGCAGTCTGCGCGGGCCGGTTGCTTCCGAGCGGCGGAAGCATCTGCGACACCACGAGTCCCAGCGGCTGCTGGTAATAACGAGAAACGAAGTCTGCCATGGCCAGCACGTCTTCCGGCAACGGAGGAACCGAATCGATCACCTCCGTAACCGGTTGCAGCTTGTCGGCGGAAACGTCGGACGACTCCGAGGCTTCAATGACGACACCGTGCAGCGAGCGACGCCCCAGTGGGACGCGCACGATCGTCCCGCGCTGCACCGCCAACCCGTCGGGACTCCAGTAGTCGAATGTCGTCCAGGCCGGTACCGGAAGAGTCACGTGCACGATCATGCGGCACGGCTCTCGCGGAGTCGGCACCTTGTGCTGTTCCGCATCATGACATTACCTGAGCGATGCCGGCCAACCTGCTATTTTCAAAGAACTGACCGCCAAACGCCACTCTCTTGTGGATAACTTTGTGCGTAAGTGATCACGGATCGCGACCGGCGGAATGATGCGCGCATACAACATCTTTGCCCGCACCGATCGCAAAAAAACGCGCGCTCGTGTAATCAAAGACTTGGAGCGGACCCCGCTATGACGACGAAGGGACCTCTGGGGCGCGTGGGGCTTGACACCGAAATGTGCATAACCCCACCCGGGCCTCCCCGTGAGCGCGGAATTTGTCAACACCCCGGGAAGCCGCGCCGGATGGGCCGTTGCAGCCCTTTGGCCGAAGCGACGATCATCGCGCGCGATCGGCGCGCGACTCCCGATGCACGGCCTCGACCAGCGCCGCGACATGCGCGACCGGAGTGCCCGGCAGGATGCCGTGACCCAGGTTGAATATGTGGCCCGGAGCAGGACCCGCGGCCTGGATGATCGCCACGGCCTCGCGCACTACGGTAACCGGATCGGTAAGTAATACCAACGGATCGAGGTTGCCCTGCAACGCTACGCGATGGCCCACTTCGCGTCGCGCCTTGGCGATATCGACCGTCCAGTCGAGACCGAGCGCCGATGCGCCAACGTCGGCGGCTGCATCGAGCGATGCGCCCCCGCCCTTGGTGAACAAAATGGTGGGTATCGCGCGACCGTCGGGGGCCGGTTTGAGCGCGGCCAGAATTTCGCGCATCGGGCGCAGCGAAAACTGCCGATAGGCGGCGTGTGACAACAGGCCGCCCCAGGTATCGAAGATCATCACCGCGTCCGCACCCGCCGCGATCTGCTCGTTGAGATAAGCGGCGACGGCGACGGCGTTGACGTCGACGAGCTGTCGCAATAAATCCGGCCGCGCGTACGACATCCGCCGCACGCTCGCGAAATCCGGGCTGCCGCCGCCTTCGATCATGTAGCACGCGAGGGTGAACGGACTCCCCGCAAATCCGATGAGCGGCAGGCTTCGCCCCAGCGCACGTTTGATTTCCCCGACCGCATCGAACACGTAGCGCAATGACGCCATGTCGGGTGCCGCGAGGGCCGCAATCGTTTCCGCGGTGGCGGCGGTGCGCTCGAACTTCGGCCCTTCCCCATCCACGAAGTAGAGCCCGAGCCCCATCGCATCGGGGACCGTCAGGATGTCGGAAAAAAGGATGGCCGCGTCGAGCGGAAACCGCGCCAACGGCTGCAACGTCACCTCGGTGGCGAGCGAGGGCGTCTTGGCGAGCGCGAGAAAACTGCCGGCCTTGGCGCGCGTTGCGTTGTATTCCGGAAGATAGCGTCCGGCCTGGCGCATCAGCCACACCGGCGCATAGGGCGTCGGCTCGCGGCGCAGTGCACGGAGGAAGACGTCGTTCTCGAGCGCCGGCATCGTCGGAGCGTAGCGGCAAGGAACGTCGCCGGCAAGGCCGGTCACAGGCGCGGCGGTCACGTCACGGCGCCGGAACCAGCGTGTGGCCGGTGAGGCGCTCGAGGATCGCCAGCGGCGAGCGCGCGGGATCGTACAGTGCCGCCACGGGCAGGTGAATGGTTTGCTCCAGCATGAATTGGCCCGAGACGACCGCATGCATCACCTGGTCCGAGAAGCAGATCCACGTGGTTCCCGGCGCAAAGCACACGGTCTCCTGCGGGCATTCGCGCTGGTAGGCGAGGTCGGCTTTGGCGCGATCGTGCAGGTTCAGCATCAGGTGATCGTAGACCGAGCGCCGGGTCTTGGTGATGCGCAATGCGGCGAGCACCGCTGATACGCCGGGGACCGGGTTCGGGATGCGCGGCAGCAAGGTCTTCGCCATCGCCTCGAACGGTTCGCCGACACGCCAGATGCGATCCTCCGCGGGATTGACGTTGGTGAACACGCGCAGGATGCGTTCGCCCCGGTTCGGCCGCGATGGAAACGCGTCGACGTGCAGCCGGGAATCGTCCTTGCGCCAGGAAACTTCGCGCCCGGCGGCCGCCTGCGGGCGATAGCTGGACCGCGCACGCTTCACGTACGGCGCGTAGCGTGGGAACAATGCGCTGACGAGCCCGGCCGCTGCGGCAGCGAAGCGCGCGATCATCGCGGCAAGCT
>JBDUCE010000269.1:0-4461 GCA_040003635.1 Betaproteobacteria bacterium | reverse complement strand
AGTGAATCCAAGGCCGATTCCAAACCCTCGGCGCCGGTCACCGGTTCGGCGAGCTGAAGCGACACTCGCATGAGGCTCGTCTGCAGCAGTCCTGGTCGGCAGCGATGCGCCGCTACCTGATCGCCGGCCTCCTGGTGTGGGTGCCGCTGGGCATCACCATCTGGGTGCTGCACGCACTCGTGACCACGCTCGACCAGACGCTCCTGGTCGTTCCCGACGCGTGGCGGCCCGAAGCGCTGTTCGGCTTCGCCATTCCCGGTCTCGGTGTCGTGCTCAGTTTCCTGATCCTGTTGTTGACGGGGATCATCGCCGCCAACTTCGTCGGGGCGCGGCTCATCCTGTTCTGGGAAGGGGTGCTCGGCCGGATTCCGTTCGTCAAATCGATCTATTCCTCGGTCAAGCAAGTCAGCGATACGCTGCTCTCGGATTCCGGCAACGCCTTTCGCAAGGCATTGCTCGTCGAATTCCCGCATTCAGGAAGCTGGACGATCGCCTTTCTAACGGGCGCGCCCGCGGCATCGGTCGCTGCGCTGTTGGCCGAGGAGCACGTCAGCGTGTACGTGCCGACCACGCCCAACCCCACCTCCGGCTATTTTCTGCTGGTGCCGAAGAGCAAGGTGCGCGAGCTCGACATGTCGGTGGACGAAGCCCTCAAGTACATTATTTCCATGGGCGTGGTCGTCCCTCGCCAACGGCCCCCGGCGGCCCCGCCACGCGTTCTGGGCAACGCGTCCGCTGCTCGCGCGCCCCACTGACAACCCTGCGACCGACATGGCTGCCGCATGGCGCCGGTCGGGTGCGCGCGTCTCATCCATGGCATGAGCGCCCAAGGAACTACCGTCATTTGCGCAAATGCATGCCAACACTTCGAGTCTTGTCACGGACTTTGGAAAACCTCAATAATCACATCGTTCGGAGAGGCTCTTGAAACGCACCGACTACTGCGGTCGCATCGATCGCCGCCACCTTCAACAGGTCATTACGGTGATGGGTTGGGTCCATCGCCGTCGCGATCACGGCGGCGTGATATTCGTCGACTTGCGTGATCGCGAGGGTCTGGTGCAAGTCGTCTTCCATCCCGACCGGACTGAATCCTTTGCCACCGCCGAAGGGCTTCGCAACGAATATGTGGTGCGCGTCACCGGACTGGTACGGCCACGGCCTGACGGCACCGTGAATGCCAACCTGGGCTCGGGGGAGATCGAGGTCCTGGCCCACGAAGTTGAAATCCTGAATGCGGCACTGACGCCGCCCTTCCAGCTCGACGACGAAAATCTTTCCGAGATCGTTCGCCTGCAGCACCGCGTGCTCGACCTGCGGCGGCCGCAAATGCAAAAGAACATGATGCTGCGCTATCGCACGGCCACGGCCGCGCGGCGGTACCTCGACGCGCTTGGCTTCATCGACATCGAGACGCCGATCCTCTACAAGTCGACGCCGGAAGGCGCGCGCGAATTTCTGGTGCCCTCGCGCATCCATCACGGGCAGTTCTATGCGCTGCCGCAATCGCCGCAACTCTTCAAGCAGATGCTGATGATGGCGGGCTTCGACCGCTATTACCAGATCGTGAAATGCTTTCGCGACGAGGATCTGCGGGCCGACCGGCAACCCGAGTTCACCCAGATCGATGTCGAGACATCGTTTCTCGACGAGCAGGAAATCCGCGACCTGATGGAGGGCTTGGTGCGCACCCTGTTCCGCGATGTCCTGGGGGTGGACCTGCCGGACCCTTTCCCGGTGATGCGCTTCGCCGATGCAATGCGCGACTACGGCTCCGACAAGCCGGACTTGCGGGTGCCGCTCAAGCTGACCGAGCTCACCGACCTCATGAAGACCGCGGAGTTCAAGGTGTTCCGCGCCGCCGCCGGGCTCCCGAACGGCAGGGTGGCGGCGCTCAACGTGCCCGGCGGGGGCGCGCTGTCGCGCAAGGAGATCGACGACTACAGCGCGCTCGCGGGCATCTATGGCGCCAAGGGCCTCGCCTACATCAAGGTCAACGACGCGTCGCGGGCCAATGAGGAAGGCCTGCAATCGCCGATCGTCAAGTTCATGTCGCAGGACCTTCTGCAGGCCATCCTGCAACGCACCCACGCGAAAAGCGGCGATCTCATCCTGTTTGGCGCCGATCGCGAAAAAGTGGTGAATGACGCGCTCGGTGCGTTGCGGGCGAAGATCGGCCACGACCGCGGGCTGGCGGAAACTGGCTGGCGCCCGCTGTGGGTGGTTGATTTTCCGATGTTCGAGTATGACGAGGCGGCCAGAACATGGGCCGCGCGACACCATCCGTTCACCGCGCCCAAGGATGGCCACGAAGCGTTTTTCGACACCGATCCGGGCCGCGCCATTGCCAAGGCCTACGACGTCGTCCTCAACGGCTGGGAAATCGGCGGCGGCTCGGTGCGCATCCATCGCGAGGACGTGCAATCCAAGGTGTTTGCGGCGTTGCGCATCAGCCCCGACGACCAGCGCCGGAAATTCGGGTTCCTTCTCGATGCGTTGCAGTACGGCGCACCGCCGCACGGCGGCATTGCGTTTGGCCTCGACCGCATGGTCACCCTGATGGCCGGCGCCGAATCCATTCGCGAGGTCATTGCGTTCCCCAAGACCCAGCGCGGCCAGGATCTCCTGATCGACACGCCCACGGCGGTCCCCGAACAGCAACTGCGTGATCTGCACATCCGGATTCGCGCCTCCGATTCCGTAAAGGCTGGCTGATGAGCATCCTTGCCCGGTGGGTGATCGTAATTCTCGTGAGCGCGCTGGCGCTTGCCAGCGTTTCAGGTACCGCGTTGGCGCGCGGACGTCCGGGCACATCCCCGGAAGTCGCGTTGCAGGAGCTGCCGCCCGAAGCGCGCGAGGTGTATGCCCAGATTCGTGCCGGCGGCCCGTTTCGCTATGATCGCGACGGGGTGGTCTTCGGCAATCGCGAGCGCATCCTGCCATCCCAGCCGCGCGGGTACTATCATGAGTACACGGTTCGAACGCCGGGCAGCAGGACCCGTGGCGCGCGACGGTTGATCTGCGGCGGCGCGCCGACCGCACCGGATGTTTGTTTCTATACCGACGATCACTACGAGTCCTTCCGGAGAATCCGTCCATGAAGATGCCCGATCTCCATGATCTCGAGCAGACCGGCGTGCACGCGTGGACGGGCGACGCCGGCGCGCTTGCGAGCGCCGCTGCGGCTTCCGGTTTCCGCTATCACGCCGCTGATCTGCATGGCGTCGGCAGCAAGACGGAGCTCATGAAGGCGCTGGGCGAGGGTCTCAAGCTTCCCGCCCATTTCGGCGCCAACTGGGATGCCCTCGCCGATTCGCTCGAGGATGACGAGTGGCTCGGTCACGCCGGCACGGTGATCGTGCTCCAGCACGCAAGCCGCTATCGCAAGGCGCACGCGAACGACTGGACGACGCTCGAGGATATTCTTGCCGAAGCGGCCGATTACTGGCGCGACCTGCGCAAACCCTTCTGGGTATTCGTGCATTGACGCCCACCCGCGCGACACCCGGCATGGGGTGCTGATGACCGGCAGCAACGCGGAAGCGCTCCCCGGTTCCAAGCTTCCGGTATCAACGCTGGTCCTCACCTACACGCCGGATCTTCGCGTGCTGCTGATGGAGCGCGCTGATTTTCCGGACCATTGGCAATCGGTGACGGGAAGCCAGGAACCCGGTGAAACACTGTTGCAGACCGCAACCCGCGAGCTTCACGAAGAAACGGGTATCGTCGCCAGCAGGCATGGCGGCATCGAGGACTGGGGGATCTCGAACGTCTACGAGATTTTTGCGCAATGGCGCCACCGCTATGCGCCCGGGACGACTCATAACACCGAGCACGTGTTCGGCCTCGCAGTAGACGGACCTGTGACGGTGATGCTGGAGCCGCGCGAGCATCTGCGATACGCCTGGCTCCCCTGGCAGGAAGCCGCCGCCCGTTGCTTCTCGTGGTCCAATCGCGATGCCATCCTGCTCCTGCCGAACCGGATGGCTCAACTTGGAGCAGATCAATGAATCCCCTTCTCGGTCGTATCCGCCGTCACGTCGCCGTAGCCGCGATGCTCGGCGCTCTATCGCCGCTGGCCGTGTTGGCACAATCCCTTCCACCCACGCCGCCGCCGCCGACGGTCAGCGTGAACGCCTCGGCCAGCACCAGCGTGGGCAACGACCGGCTGCAGGCTTGGCTGCGCGCCGAAGCGGAAAACGCCGACGCCACGTTGGCGGCGAGCCAGGTCAACGCCGCGATCGCCAAGGGACTCGCCCGCGCCAAGGGTACGGCGGGCATGACCGTCGCGACATCGGGCTATTCGACCCAGCAGATCGCCGAACGCGGGCGTCCGACGCGCTGGAAGGTGGTGCAGACGATCATCGTCACCAGCAGCGATTTCGCGGCGACCGTTGCCTTGCTCACGCGCCTGCAGGACCAGGATGGGCTCCTCCTCTCGGGCATGACGTTCTCGCTATC
>JBDUCE010000268.1:0-4471 GCA_040003635.1 Betaproteobacteria bacterium | reverse complement strand
ATTGTTCCGCGTTGGTGAGCGCGCTGACAATGGCGCCGGCGTTGCCCTCGATTGCCTTGGCACCGGCGAGAAGGTCGGCGGCCACGTGGTTGGTGGCATTGAGCTGCCAGATCGGCTTGGTGTTCTGCTCGATCTCCGCGACCACCGCCAGCGCCGTGCTCGCCAGACTGGCGATTCGACGCGCGAGCAGGAGAATGGTGATCAGCAGCGCCGCAGCCGCGACCACGATCACCCCCGCGATGCCGAGCCAGAGGTACCACCATTGGTAGATTTCCTGGGCGCTCATGGGAGGACCCCCACGCTTGCCGTGATCGCTGCAGCGCTCATGCGCTTGCCTCCTGCTCGATTTTTCGGGCGCTCTCGCCGACATACGAATGCGCTTCGGCCTGCAGTTGCTGCTGGCGCGGTGACGCGGGAGAGAACGGTCCCGTGTATTGCAACTTGCGGTAGAAATAGGTCGCCACCTTGAACAGCGCACCGGGTGGCTCGACATGCCCCCAGCCACTGGGGATGTGGCCGGTCTTGTTCCAGCGCCCGGTGAGATTGCTCTTGCGTTGGGTGATTCGACGCAGCGGGCGAATGAAGCTGCCGACCGTTCTGCTGACGGTCGAAGAAAGTGTCTTGCCCGGAGGTGCCTTGTAAAACGGCGCGAAGGCATCCGGAAACCCGGGCATCGTGCACCCGATACAGATGCCGCCCGTGTTCATGCAGCCACCCATGCTGCCGATGGCGCCGCGCGACACCATGTTGCATTGAACGACCGGACCCCAGCAGCCGAGCTCGACCAGGCACTGCGGGTCGCCATAGTGTTTCGCGAAAGTTCCTTCCTCGTAGTAGCCGCCCCGGACGCAGCCGCGGTGCACCGTCTCCGTGAACATCCAGGCCGGCCGGCCGAGCTCGTCGAACGCGGGCAACGGCCCCACTCCGGCGAGGAACATCAGCACCACGGCGACCGTTTCCGTGAAATTGTCACCCACCGGCGAGCAGCCGGGGATGTTGATCACCGGCAGCCCCAGCGCGCTCAAATAATCCTTGCCGAGATGGTCCATCACGCTCATGGACCCGGTGACATTGCCCGCCGCCGCGGGAACACCGCCCCAGGTGGCGCACGTGCCGATCGCAAAGACCGCCGCAGCGCCGGGTGCCAGATCGCGTAGCCAGTGGGCGGTCGGGATCGGCTGCGGGCTGCCGTCCGCGGAAAGGTCGGCCCCCATGGCCGACCAATAGCCGCCATGCGCCGCGGCGATCCTTTCGTCCGCCACCGATCCTTCGTAGATGACGACATAGGGCGCGCCCAGCTTGCCTTCCTTGGCCAGCCGATAAGGGCCGATGAAGGCCTCGCCGGCTTCGACCGCAAGCACCGGATGATGCAGGACAACCTTGGGCAGACCGGGAATGCCGCCGTTCACGAGCTGCTCGACACTGGGGTTCTGCGCACCCACCGCAGCAATCGAGCATCCGTCGCAACTCATCCCCGCGAGCCAGAACGCGTGCACCTCGGCGATCGGACCGCGCTCGAGGCCGAACGCCGGCGTGTGGGCGTTGGTAAGCGGTAATGTCATGGAGCTAGCCATTCCCAATGTCCTCTGCAAGGGACTACGGCGCGAATTCGTTTGTGCGCGCGACGCGCTGATTCCGGATTCGTGACGCTGCTTGCCCGAACGCGCAGGCGATCGCTTCGGACCGGCACGCAGTGAGGTATAGACCTTGCCCCACGGGTAAGGTCAAGCTCCGAGGATGCTCTAACCGCGTGCGCGCGAGCTCCCCGTACCTGGGCGCTTTTCCGGCGGGGCCTCGGCGCAGGTGCAAGTGCGAAGCATGGCGTCGCAGATGCAATTGGCAGGACGATCGCGGGGTGCGGACAGCATCGCCTCGTGACGGGCGGCCAGGTCTTCGCACCGGCCCTGCAGGACGCCGAGTTGCAGGTACATCTCGCGCAGCTTTTCGTCCATCAGCGCAAGCAGGCGCTGCCTGGTCGTCATCGCGCCGTCTTCAGCCAGAAGGTCCCGGACTTCGTCGATCGAAAAATCGAGTCGCCGCAGCCCGATGACCAGGCGCGCCCGGTCCATGGCGGCACGATCGTAGAGGCGGTAACCGGAGTCGCTGCGTACCGGCGGCTGCAACAGTCCGATACGCTCGTAGAACCGCAGCGTCTTCGTGGTCGTGGCGAGCGCTGCGGCCAATTGTCCGATCCGCATCCCGTGGTGGGTCATGGCGGTGCCGTCTTGATGACCTACGATAAAACGATCAGTAATCCTAGCATGGCAGTGGCCCGCGTCGATCTCCGGGCCTTTGATCAGAAGGGAATGGAGACACCGCCTTGTACAGTCAGCGGGGCCTTCGGTGAGACGCCAACGCTAATGGGTGTGCCGAATGTGAACGCGGTCTCTTCGAAACGGCGATCCGGATAAATGATGAAGCCCAGGTACGCGCTGAAGCCCTTCCAGTTCGCGTTGGTGTAGGAGACGTTCGCGTCGATCCGGGAGAAGGTTTTGGTCGTGAGCGTGTTGGTCGTGTTCAACGGCTTGGGGCCTTCCCATGACTGTGCGGCGGACATGGTGATGACTTGTCCGACGGCACTGCCGGTCAGCGGCAGTACGAAGTCGAACCCGTATTTGGCCAGGTAGTCGGCGACGTCCGGGATGCTCGTCCCACCGGCGCGGTTCACCAATTCTCCATCCACCTTGCTGTAATTCGCAAAGATCGACAGCGTGCGGGCCCCTTCCCTGTACACCCGCACGCGGGCTTCGAGATCGAAACCATCCCGGCGTGACGGTCCCAGCGCGACCGGCTGCAATGGCGGCGGCTGGTTGAGGATTTCGTTCGAGAAGTTCGTGCGATAGGCGTCGGCGAGAAAATGCCACGCGCCGTCGGCAGAGTTGTATTGCACGCCAATTTCGCGGGTGGTGAGCTTCGACGCATCGAGATCCGGGTTGCGGCTCAACTGGCCTCCGATGGCGCTGGGCGCCAAGAAGCCTTGTCCGAAGTTGATGAAGAAATCCAGTCCCGGCAGCGCCGCCACCACCAGACCCGCCTTCGGTTGCGTCACCCCGAGGTTCGGCGAAACACTGAGACTGCGCGTGTGGTCGTCGATGTCGAAGTACAGCCGGTCATAGCGAAATCCGCCGGTCACCTTCACCCAGGGAATGGGCTTCCAATCAGCCTGCACGTAGCCGAATGGATTGGTCAGCGTGAAATCGGTATTCTCGGTCTGGGTGCCGGGCGTGCGCCGGATCGAGTTGTAAAGTTTGTTCTTGACGTCATCGAGGCGCACGCCGGCGCCGACCAGCAGATCGGCGCCCATCCCGTGAGGGAGATCCCAGCGGAAATACTTTTCCAACGCGCCGCCGAATGTGATGCGATCGTCTTTCTGCAGCGCCTGACCCGGAAGGTCCGGGTTGGTCGGAACCGTGGAAGCGCGATTGGAGAACCGGTCCAGCGCCGAATGCATGACATAGGCATTCCCCGCGAGCGGCTGGTCGCCGGACTGGCGGTAATTGAACGAAAACACCTGCAAATCGGTTTGGCCGCCGTCCGTGGAATTGACTACATCGCGCGGACTCAGCGTTCCGTTTTCCAGCAGCGCGCGATTGATGAAGCCCGGGGCCCCGAACGTGTCGTGGAAGGCCTGGGCGCGTACCGCGGCAATGCCGCCCGGCAGCGGGAAGAGCACCTTGTCGAAGGTGTTGATCTGCTGCAGGTCGCCGTTGTTGCGGTAACCGGATTGGGTCGAACCGACCAGCGAGCCGTAGCCGGACACCGCGCTGGAGCCGCCCGACACCACGCCGAAGGCGCGTCCGAATCCGAAGTTTCCACCCGAGAGCACGGCGCCGCTCGGCGGCGCGTCGAGGGTCGTGATCTGCAACGACCCGCCGAGCGCATTGGCACCGGCGTGGACATCGAACGGCCCGCGCGTCAGGATAAAGCGATCGACCAGCTCGGGGACGAGCGGGGTGAGATCGGCGTAGCCGTTGGTCAGCGGGTTGCTCGGCATGTTCACCGGGACGCCGTCGATAAAAATGGCGGCGCCGCCGCCATTGCTGCGTTGGGAAAAGCCGCGCAGCGTGAAGCCGAACCCGATGCCCCCTTGATCGAAGTTGTTCGCCGACACGCCGGTAATCGGCCTGAACAGCGCGGTGTAGTCGCGCAGGTTGCGCTTCTGCTCATCGGAAAACTTGATCACCGTGACCGAGGCCGGATTGGCCGCCGGATCGTTAACAAGGTCGGATTTCCTTATTGGCCGGCCATAGACATCGATGGGTGGCAAGCCAAGGGCGCCCTGGGGCCCACCCTCATCGGTGGCTGCGCCTGGCGCTGCGGCCGCCAGCCGGGTCGAGTCGGTACCGCCTTCGGGCTTGGCCATCGGCGCCGGTGCTTCTGTCGCCGCGGTTTGCGCGCCCAGCAACGGCGAGAATGAAGCGAAAACGACGCCAAGCACGGTCGCGCGACGCGCGACGCGGATGCCCTTTTT
>JBDUCE010000267.1:0-4479 GCA_040003635.1 Betaproteobacteria bacterium | reverse complement strand
CCGGGTGGCAACCGATGCTACCGGTGTGAGCGTGGAATTTTCGGATGCTGCGGGCAAGGCGCAAGCTGCGCGCATTGATTGTCTCATCGTGTCGATCGGCCGCCAGCCGCACACGGTCGGGCTCGATGGGAACACGGTGGGACTGAAGCTCGATGAGCGCGGGTTTGTCGCCGTCGACGATCATTGCCGCACCAACCTCCCCAACGTGTGGGCCATCGGCGACGTGGTGCGCGGCCCGATGCTCGCGCACAAGGCGGAGGAAGAGGGGGTTGCCGTGGCGGAGCGCATCGCGGGACAGCAGCCGCACGTCGATTTCAACACCATTCCGTGGGTGATCTACACCTCGCCGGAAATCGCGTGGGTCGGCAAGACCGAGCAGCAGCTCAAGGCCGATGGCATCGCCTATCGGTCAGGCAGCTTTCCGTTCCTGGCCAACGGTCGAGCGCGGGCGTTGGGCGACACGACCGGGTTCGTGAAGATGCTGGCGGACGCCGCGAGCGACCGGATACTCGGGGTCCATATCGTCGGGCCGATGGCCTCCGAGCTCATCGCCGAGGCCGTCGTGGCGATGGAGTTCGGCGCATCGAGCGAAGACATCGCCCGCATCTGCCACGCGCATCCGTCGTTGTCGGAGGCCACCAAAGAGGCGGCGTTGGCCGTCGACCGGCGCGCGCTCAACGCTTGATTGATGCCGTCGCGAGAGAAAGCTCCGCACCCAGCGCAGCACCGGCCGTGCACAGCGCCATCAGCTCACCGAGATGGAATGCCTCCGGCGCACGGGCGCGAGTGATGGCGAGATCGGTCCGCAACCGGTGGAGCAGCGGCCGCGACAGCACCATGGGTTGCAATCCCGCCGCAGCGAGCTCGCGGCTCCCGAGAAACCGCGCGAGCCGCCCATTGCCATCGCTGAAGCCGTGCAATTCGAGGAGCAGGTACATCACGCCGGCCGCGCGGCAAGGACCACCATGAAGCCGCGGATACACGCCCGTCCACCACTGTCTCAACGTTCCGGCGACGCGGTCGGGGGGCGCTTTACGCACCCACGGTATCGTCGGAAGGTGATTATCGGTGATCTTGAAGGTGCCGGGCGCGAGCTCGGGACGATGCCCGGTGAGCGCCGCGTGCCAGAATCGGGTCCAGGCCTCCCATCCCACGCCGTCGCCGGCGGCCGGGCGCGCCATGGCATCGGCCGCGGTGATCGCCCGCGCATAACGAATCAAATCCAGCTCTGCCGATGACAACGCGGCGGCGGCGGGCGGGCATCCACGGGCGAACCATTCGAGCGTGCGCGCGACCTCCGCAGGGGACTCCGCACCGTGGAACGCGAAGTGGGCCTCGATTGCGGGCCATCGCGCGCGAAGCGCCGTCGGCGCGGCGTCCCGTTGCAACAGGGGATTGCGCTCATCGATCCGGGCGTCGCGCGTGATCAGCACCGCAAACTGCGCCAGCCATTGCGCATCGCTTTCGATGAGCGATGCCGGCGCCGACGCAAGGACCGCTTTCAACGGCGCGATGCTTTCCTGCTCGAGGGCCGAAGCGATTGCCGGTTCCATCACCTCGCGCCAGTCGACCATCGCCAGGGCGCGCTCCGCCTCGAAGCGCTCCTCGGCTTGCAAGCGGGAGTCGCCGAGCGCCGCAACGACCAGGCGCCGGCCTTCCGCGACCCGACGCAGATGCAGGAGCTGGGTGCCGAGATTCACCAGTGCCGGGCCAAACGACGGGTCGACGTCGAGCGCGTCCCGAAAGCGAGCCTCGGCCTGTGCATACCGGCCTTGCGCGCGATGGATGCATCCGAGCTTGTTCAGGATTTCTCGCCCGCGGGGCTGCAAGGCAAGCGCGCGCTCCAGCGCGAGAGCCGCATCGTCGAACCGATACAGGCGATACAGCAAGTCACCGACATTGGCGTGCAGCGCGCCGGTCCCGGGCGCGAGCTCGACCGCGAATTGCGCCGCGGCCAAAGCGTCTTCCAGCCGGCCGAGCGCCGCGAGCGCCACCGCAACGTTACCCCACGTCGATGCATCGCGGGGGTCGAGCGTCGAGGCGCGACGGAATGCGTCGAGCGCCGTGTTCCACCGGGCGCCTTGAAAGCGCGCGCGGCCGAGTGCGTTCCAGGCGCCCGCGAGCGCGGGCGAGTCGTTGCCCGCCGTCTCGAGCGTCGCGGCCGCCTCGTCGAGGCGGCCTGCATCGATCAGCATGCGCGCGCGCTCGGCGGGCGACTGATCGCGTGCCTGGGTGGTGCGCGCTGCCTTCGACCTGTCCGAAGAGTCCAAGCTTTGGTAGGCTTCCGTTGCCGTCGTAGCCAGCACCATTTTACGGGATCGCGCACATCGTGAATGACTCGCTCGCAAGCAGCAGGACGATGCCGCGCGGCCGCTCGCTGATCGACTGGCTCGCCCCTGTTCTCGCCGCCCGCGGCGCCGTCCTCGATCACACGCAGTCGGGGGCGGCTTGGCGTTTGCAGCAGCTCTCCGACGCGCTGGTCGCTTTCCGCGTTGCCCGCCAGTCCCGGCTCAAGCGTCTTTTCGTCTCGCCCGAGCCCCCGCGCGGGGTCTACCTCTGGGGTGGCGTGGGGCGCGGCAAGAGCTTCCTCATGGACGGCTTTTTTGCGAGCGTCGACATTCGGCGCAAGACCCGCGTGCATTTTCATGCGTTCATGCGCGGCGTGCACCAGGAGCTCCATACGCTTTCGCACGAAGCGGATCCGCTGGTGGCCGTGGCCACGCGCATTGCCAGGCGCGCGCGGCTCATCTGCTTCGACGAGTTCCATGTGGCCGACATCGCGGACGCCATGATCCTGGGGCGGCTCCTTGCAGTCCTGTTCGAGCGCGGCGTGGTATTCGTGATGACATCGAACTACCCCCCCTCCGGCCTTTATCCCGACGGGTTGCAACGCGATAACTTCCTTCCGGCCATTGCGTTGCTCGAGCAACGGCTCGATGTGATCGAGGTCGATGCCGGTGTCGACTATCGGTTGCGGGCCCTGGAGCAGGTGGATGCCTATCACGTTGCCCCGGGTGGGGAGGCCGACCAGGCGCTGGCCGCGGTGTTCGAGCGGATGCGAAGCGGTCCCGATGAGGATCCGCGATTGTCGATCGAAGGGCGCCTGCTCACGGCGCGTCGCCGCGCGGGAAGCGCCGTATGGTTTGATTTCGCCACACTTTGCGGCGGCTCCCGCTCACAACGCGATTACCTGGAGCTGGCCGAGCGTTTTGCGGTCATGCTGCTGTCCGGCGTTCCGCAACTCACCGCAGCCACCGCCGACAGTGCCCGCCGCTTCACCTGGTTGATCGACATCCTGTACGATCACCGGGTGAAGCTTCTGGTGTCGGCTGCGGCGCCGCCGCGCGAGCTCTACCTCTCGGGCCCTCACAGCCGGGAATTCCTGCGTACGGCGAGCCGGCTCGTGGAGATGCAGACGCGTGACTACATGAGCGAGCCGCATCTCGCGCGCGCGCCGCCCATCACGTCGCAGGTAGCCTGAATCCGCCCGACGAACCCGTCATCCACCCTTCCAGGAGATTCCCGTGCAGCAATTCAAGGCGTACCGAACGTTCGAGGACAACAAGGTCGTCTCCAGCCGCTTCGTGCAACTCGGGGAGAACGAGCTCGACCCCGGCGACGTGGTGGTTCGCACCAAATACTCGACCATCAATTACAAGGACGCGCTCTCGTACAACGGCGCCGGCCGCATCATGCGCAAATATCCGACCAATGCCGGGGTCGACATGGCGGGCACCGTGGAGTCTTCCCGGGACGCACGGTGGAAACGCGGCGACAAAGTCATCGTTCATGCGTACGACATGGGCGTGGCGCACGACGGCGGATATTCCGAGCTGGTGCGCGTCCCGGCCGACTGGGTGGTGCGCCGCCCCGAGAGCATGACCGCCTTCGACGCGATGACGCTCGGCACCGCCGCGTTCACCGCCGCGCTGGCGATCATGGTGATGGAGCGCAACGGATTGACTCCGGGCGGCGGCCCGGTGGCCGTTACCGGCGCCACGGGCGGGGTGGGCTCCGTCGCCGTGGAAATCCTCGCCAAGACCGGCTACGAGGTCGTTGCCATCACCGGCAAGGCGAGGGAGGGGGACTATCTCAAGGCACTCGGCGCGAAGGACGTGATGGCCCGTGACGCGATCGATCTCACCAGGATAAAACCACTCGACAAGTCGACGTGGGCAGGCGCGATCGATAACCTCGGCGGCGACCTGCTGGCGTGGCTTCTTGCCACTTCGCGCATCGCGGGGACGGTGGCGTCGGTCGGCCTCGCCGCCGATCATCGCCTCAATACCACGGTGATGCCGTTCATCCTGCGCGGCGTGCATCTGCTCGGCGTCGACAGCGTCAACGCGCCGATGGCGGTGCGCCAGACCGTGTGGAACAAGCTGGCGGTCGAATGGCGGCCCGATCGCGTGCACGATCAGGTACGCACCATCGAGTTCGACGAGCTGCCGACGCACTTCGACGCCTACATCAAGGGCA
>JBDUCE010000010.1:0-15220 GCA_040003635.1 Betaproteobacteria bacterium | reverse complement strand
ATGGTGCAGGTGCGTCATGCGCCCTGGCGAGGGGCGGCGGCGGTGCGACGTTGCTCACGGAGGAATGGTGATGGAGGCAAATGCAGCGCCCATTCGGGTGCTTATCGCGAAGGTCGGGCTGGACGGCCACGACCGGGGCGTCAAGATTGTCGCGCGGACCTTGCGCGACGCGGGCATGGACGTGATCTATACCGGCCTTCATCGCACGCCCGAAGAGGTGGTCGATGCCGCCGTGCAGGAGGATGTCGACGTCATCGGGATCAGCATCCTCTCCGGCGCCCACATGACGGTGTTCCCGCGCCTGGTGAAGCTCCTGGGTGAGCGCGGGGCCGACGATATCCTGGTGGTGGGCGGCGGCGTGATTCCCGACGATGACGTTCGCGCACTCAAAGGTCTCGGCGTCAGGGAGATCCTGCTGCAGGACACGCCGCCCGATGCCATCGTGGCCATGATCCGGCGGATTGTCGCCGAACGCGGACCGCGTTGAGGCGCCATGGAGAGCTGGTCGTTTCCGCCGCGGTATGACCCGGACTACCTGCCGCCCGCGGGCTCGCGCTACTGGTTTCCGGTTCGCGAAACCATGCCGGCGGCAGAGCGCGAGCGCGCCATCCTCGAGCGGCTGCAAACGCTCACGCGCTACGCCTGGGAGCGCGCGCCTTTCTACCGTCGCAAGTGGGAAGAAGCGGGGTTTCATCCGGACCATCTGCGCTCGCTGGAAGATTTCGAGCAGCGCGTGCCGGTGGTCACCAAGCAGGATCTGCGTCAGTCGCAGGCCCGCGCGCCACGATTCGGCGATTACACGTGTGTCGAGGATGACGAGATCCATCACATTCATGGAACCTCCGGCACCACCGGCCGACCTACGGCGTTTGCGATCGGCCGCAGCGATTGGGACGCGATCGCCAACGCCCACGCGCGGATTCTGTGGGGCATGGGCGTGCGGCCGGGCGACATGGTGTTCATCGCCGCAATCTTCAGCCTTTACATGGGCTCATGGGGCACCCTGTCGGGCACCGAGCGCTTGCACGCCAAGTCATTTCCGTTCGGCGCGGGCGCGCCCGGCATGACAGCGCGGGCGGCGATGTGGCTCGATCTCATGCAGCCGTCGGCGTTCTACGCCACCCCCTCGTTCGCGCTCCACCTCGCCGAAACCGCGCTGCAGGAGGGTCTCGATCCATTGCGCTTCGGATTGAAGACCATGTTCTTTTCCGGCGAGCCCGGCGCATCGGTGCCCGGCGTGCGCGACCGCATTGCGGCCGCGTTTGGCGCGCGGGTGATCGACTGCGGCTCGATGGCCGAGATGACACCCTTCATGAATGTCGCGGGCACTGCCCAAACCGACGGCATGCTGTGCTGGCAGGACATCATCTACACCGAGGTATGTGATCCGACGACTCATCAGCGGGTGCCCTATGGTGCGCGCGGCACGCCGGTCTACACCCATCTCGAGCGCACGTCGCAACCCATGATCCGGCTCCTGTCGGGCGATCTCACGCAGTGGGAAGACGGTCCCACTCCCTGCGGCCGAACCTATCCGCGATTGCCCCACGGCATCTTCGGGCGCATCGACGACATGTTCACGATCCGCGGCGAAAATGTCTATCCGAGCGAAGTCGATGCCGCGATGAACGCCCTCGAGGGCTACGGCGGGGAGCATCGCATCGTCATCAGCCGCGACGGCGCGATGGACGAGCTCCTGGTCCGGGTGGAGGCCGCACCCGGCGTCGCGGCCGGTGGGGCCGGCCGGATGGACGCGTTGCGCCTCGAGGCGGCGTCGCGCCTGCAGCGGATGCTGGGACTGCGGGCGAAGGTCGAGGTGGTGGCGCCCGGGACGTTCCCGCGAACGGATTTCAAGGCGCGGCGGGTGATCGACGATCGCGAGGTGTTTCGCGCGATGAGCGACCGGCTTGCCGGCAATAGCTGATGCCTTATCTTTCGTCGCAGTCGCTCATCAATGGCGTGCGTGGTGGAGACACCCGCGCCATTGCGCGCATGCTGACCCGTGCCGAATCGGGCTCGACCGAAAGTCGCCCTGCGCTCGACGCTCTTTTCGGCGTCGCGGGACGCGCGCATGTAGTGGGCATTACCGGCGTGCCGGGCAGTGGCAAGTCGACCCTCGTGGCAACCCTGGCGGCGGCCATTCGCCGCACCGGGCGCAAGGTGGCGATCGTGGCGATCGATCCATCGAGCCCGTTTTCGGGCGGGGCGATCCTCGGCGACCGCATTCGCATGGGCGAGCTTGGGGGTGACCCCGGTGTGTTCGTGCGCAGCATGGCGACTCGCGGGGCGCTGGGTGGTCTGGCCCACGGCACCCTCGAAGCGGTGGACGTGTTCGATGCGGCAGGCTTCGAGCTGGTGCTGATCGAGACGGTCGGCGTCGGCCAGGATGAAGTGGACGTCGCGCGTGCCGCGCATACGACGGTGGTGGTGTCCGCGCCCGGGCTGGGCGACGACATCCAGGCGATCAAGGCCGGCATCCTGGAGATCGCCGATGTGCACGTGGTGAGTAAATGCGATCGTGCAGACGCCAATCGCACGATCGGCGACCTGAAGACGATGCTCGGCATGGGGGTCGCGATCGCCGGTCGCCGTGCCTGGCAGCCACCGGTCATCGCCACGAGCGCAGCGAAAGGTGAGGGCATCGAGGTACTGATGCGGGCCATCGATGGCCATTGGCAGGCGTTGCACGACACCGGCGACATTGCTGCGCGCCGGCGACAGATCAATGAGCGCCGTATGCTCAAGGCCGGTGATGAAATCCTGCGTGACCGGTTTGGCCGGCACCGTGATGGCAAGGTATTGGAACTGTTGGCCCGGCTCGATGCGCGGGACTTGAGTCCCCACGCCGCGGCCGTCGAATTGCTCGAATCGATTCGCATTGGAGGTGGGTCATGAACGATCCGATTTTTCGCGACGGCAATGCGCTCGACGCCGACGCGCTGGCCAAGCTGGCCGGGGAAGTGAGCTCCTGGGAGGCGAACGAAGTCGCTTCGTTCCTTGCCCGGGCGCCCGAACGCGCATCGGAGTTCGCCACGATCGGCGGCATGCCGGTCAAGCGCACTTACACCGCGCTCGATGTGACGGATACACCGCTCGACGACATCGGCCTGCCGGGGCGTTATCCGTTCACTCGCGGGCCGTATCCGACCATGTACCGTGGCCGGTTGTGGACCATGCGCCAGATCGCGGGTTTCGGCACCGCCGAGGATACCAACGGCCGCTTCAAGTACCTCATCAGCCAGGGACAGACGGGGCTTTCGACCGATTTCGACATGCCCACCCTGATGGGTTACGACAGCGATCATCCGATGAGCGAGGGCGAGGTCGGACGCGAAGGGGTGGCGATCGACACCCTTGCCGACATGGAGCATCTGTTCGACGGCATCGACCTCGAGCAGATCTCGGTGTCGATGACCATCAATCCCTCGGCGTGGATCCTCCTCGCGATGTATGTCGCGCTGGCGCAGAAGAAGGGCTACGACCTCGACCGGTTGTCGGGCACGATCCAGGCCGACATCCTGAAGGAGTACATGGCGCAGAAGGAGTGGATCTTTCCCATCGCGCCCTCGGTGCGCATCGTGCGCGACTGCATCACCTACTGCGCCCGCCACATGAAGCGCTACAACCCGATCAACATCTCCGGCTATCACATCTCGGAAGCCGGCAGCTCGCCGCTGGATGAGGCGGCGTTCACGATGTGCAATCTCGTGACCTACGTCGAAGAGGTCATCAAGACCGGCATGCCGGTCGACGATTTCGCCCCGCGCCTGGCGTTCTTTTTCGTCTGCCAGGCCGACTTTTTCGAGGAAATTGCCAAGTTCCGCGCCTTGCGCCGGGTGTACGCGAAGATCATGCGCGAGCGCTTTGGCGCGAAGAATCCGGATTCGATGCGCCTGCGCTTTCATTGCCAGACCGCAGCGGCGTCGCTCACCAAGCCGCAATACCAGATCAACGTCGTGCGTACCGGACTGCAGGCGCTGGCGGCGGTGCTCGGTGGCGCGCAGAGCCTGCATACCAACGGCATGGACGAGGCCTTCGCCATTCCCACCGAGGAGGCGATGAAGGTCGCGCTCCGCACCCAACAGATCATTGCCCACGAAAGCGGGGTTGCCGATGTCGTCGACCCGCTCGGAGGGTCTTACTATGTCGAGCATCTGACCACCCGATACGAGCAAGGTATTTTCAAGGTGCTCCGGGAAGTCGACCAGCACGGCGGCACCATCCGGCTGATCGATGAAGGATGGTTTCAGCGTCGCATCGCGGATTTCGCCTATGCAACGGCGCTGCGGAAGGCGAGTGGCGGGAAGCCCGTCATCGGGGTGAACAAATTCGTGGACGAGGAGGAGAAAGCGGACATTGCGTTGCATCCGCACGACCCGACGACCGAGCAGCGGCAGCTCGAGCGACTGCAACGTGTCCGGCGTGAACGCGACAACGCGAAGCTCTCGCAGTTGCTGGATCGGCTGGTCGAGGTCGCGAAGGACGAGCGTGAGAACATCATGCCCGTGACCATCGAGCTCGTGAACGCCGGCGCCACCATGGGCGACATCGTCGAGCGGTTGAAGGGGTTGTGGGGCACGTATCGGGAGCGCCCGGTGTTTTGACTCGCCGCCCTAAATGCATCGGCACGTCGGCTGACCCGTCAAGGGAACCGGTTCGATGCGCTGCGGCCCATGGCACACTTCGCGCAACCACGACGCCATCAATCATGCTGCTTCCGTACCTCGAGTTCCAACCGCGCCACGGCCCCGGCGCCGATATCGCCGATTCCGCCGCGCTCATCGGCCGTGCGCACGCGGGCTCGGGGCTGGTCATGCGCGCACTGGCGACCTTGCGCGGCGACGGCGAATTCATTCGCGTCGGCGACAACGTGTACTTCGACGAGCGGGCAACCGTGCACATCGCGGACGGTCTTATTCCTTCGGCCATCGGCAACGACGTGACGGTGGGCAAGTACGCCCTCGTGCATGCCTGCACCCTCGAGGAGGGCGTGGTGGTTGGGGACGCCGCGGTGGTCATGGATGGCGCAGTGGTGGGTGCGCATGCGGTCATCGCCGCCGGCGCGCTGGTGCCACCCCGCAAGGCGCTCGCGGGAGGCGTGCTTTACGCCGGAAACCCGGCGGCGGCCGTGCGCGCCGTACCGCGCGACCAAGCTGCGGCCTGGGCGGCCGATATGCGGCGCGGCGAGGCAACCGGTCCCGTGCTCGGCGCCGATCTGCCGGGGCTGGCCCTCGCCGGAATGGAGCGCGCAACTGCTCGCCGCACGACGCCGACCATTGGCGGCGCCTACATCGCCCCGACGGCCGTCGTCGCCGGCAACGTGACGATTGGTGACGATGCGGGCGTTTTTTTTGGATGCGTGGTGGCCGCGGGGGACGGGCGAATCGTCATCGGCGAGGGCACCAATATCCAGGACAACTCGATTCTGGTCACCGATCGCGCCCGCGGTGACCTTGTCATCGGGAACGGTGTCACCGTGGGTCACAACGCGCGCATGGGTTCGGCGATCATCGGCGACCAGGCGCTGATCGGGATGGGCTCCGAACTGGGCGACGGCGTGTCAGTGGAGCCGGGCGGCTGCGTGGGCGCCCGCGCCCAGGTGCTGCCTCGAACCGTGGTCAAGGCGGGTTGGATCTGGGCGGGACGGCCTGCCGTGGCCTTTCGCGAAGTGAAGACGAGCGAACGCGAAGCCTTTGCGCGCTTTCGCGACATCTATATCGGCTACTCCTCGTCCTACCGCGGCATCGCCTGAGGGGTTTTTACGAGCGATCCGTGTCTTGTGCCGTTTCGAATCGCGCGATAATGGTGCCGCCCTCCGCTACGCCACTATCGAGGATTTCGAAATGAGTGACAGCAGTAGCAAGTAGCCGTCATTCCCGCGAAGGCGGGAATCCAGTGTCTTTCGACGCACGCCACTGGGTCCTAAGCCTGCGCGAGGACGACGCCATTCAAGATTTCGAGCGTCACCTGTTTTGTAATGCTACTCAATAATCTATGAATCTCGATCGCGTCGCCGCCGGCAAGGATGTTCCCAACGATTGCAACGTCATCATCGAAATTCCGATGCATGGCGATGCGATCAAGTACGAAGTCGACAAGGAAACCGGTGCGGTGTTCGTCGATCGCTTCATGTCGACGTCGATGCACTATCCGTGCAACTACGGTTACATTCCCCGCTCGCTTTCCGACGACGGCGACCCGTCCGACGTGCTGGTCCTTTCGCCGGTGCCGTTGATTACCGGCGTGGTCGTTCGCTGCCGGCCGATCGGCCTGCTCAAGATGGAAGACGAAGCCGGCGGCGACGCCAAGATCCTGGCAGTGCCGATCGACAAGCTCTCGGCCTTGTACCGCGCCATCCAGTCGCCGCGCGACCTGCCGGAGATCACCACGCTGCAGATCGCGCATTTCTTCGAGCATTACAAGGACCTCGAGCCTGGCAAATGGGTACGCATTTCGAGCTGGACGGGCCCGGAAGAGGCCAAGCAGGAGATCCTCGACAGCGTCGCGCGCTTCGAAGCCGCCGCGGCCGCCAACTGATTGCAGGGGACGGGTACGGTCGCGCTGATGCGGCTGCTTCCCATGGCGATGGTCGAGTGGTCGCGTGGCGATGACCCCGGCCTCGCGTACGCACGCTCGCCGGCAACTCACCTTCCCGGCGCTTTTCGTGTTGCTCTGGAGCACCGGCTTCATTGCGGCGAAGTACGGGCTTCCGTATGCGCCGCCGCTGACCTTCCTGTGCTATCGCTTTCTGCTGGTCGCTGCCCTCATGGGCATTGTATGCGTCGTCACGCGGGCGCCGTCTCCGGGCAATGCGCGACAGATCCTGCACATCGCCGTGGCCGCTTGGCTTGTGCATGGGGCGTACCTCGGTGGCGTGTTCGTGGCCTTGTCCGGCGGCATGGCAGCGGGCACCGTATCGATGCTGGTGGGACTGCAGCCACTGGTGACCGTGTTGCTGGCGCGCGGATGGCTCGGTGAGCGCGTCACACCGCGACAATGGGTGGGTCTCTTGCTCGGCTTGGCCGGGGTCTGGCTGGTCGTGTGGCACAAGGTGAGCTTCGCCGAAGATGCAGCCGGAATGTGGTCGACCGCCGTCGCGCTCCTGGGCATCAGCGTCGGCACGCTGTATCAGAAGCGGTATTGTGCCCGCGTCGATCTTCGCAGCGGCGCCGTGGTGCAGTTCGTCGCCTGCGCGATTGTGTATGTGCCGCTCGCCTTGCTGCTGGAGCATGAACCCGTGCGCTGGACCGGCGCATTCGTGTTCGCGCTCGGCTGGTCGGTGCTGGTGCTGTCGGTGGGCGCGATCAGCCTTCTGTACTGGCTGCTCCGGCATGGTGCTGCGGCCAACGTCGCGCGACTCTTCTACCTCGTGCCCCCGTTCACCGCGGTGATGGCGTATCTGATGTTCGGCGAGACGCTGGGACTGCCGGCCCTCGCCGGCATGGCGCTCATTGCCTTCGCCGTGGCACTTTCGCGTTCGGCGGAACCGCGCCCGGGGTAGGGACCCGCTGCGGCAGCGGCGCCGTCACCGGTCGTGTTTGGAATGCATCAGCAAGACGAATCGCAACCCATCGCGGCGCGACCGTGCCCGGCGATGATTTCGAGCGCGATGGCCTGCAAGGCTTCGTCCGCGTGGACGAACTGCGCGACGCCTTGCACATCGGCTGCGCCCTCGAGACCGAATACGCGCTTGCCGAACTGCAAGCCAAGCGCGACTTCGGAGAGCGTGCCGTAACTGTCGCCGATCACGCACAGGCAGAGCGCGGCGCGCGCGATGACCGCATTGCGCGCCTCGCCAAGACCCGTCGCCAGGACGTAGGTCGCGTGCGGATTCGCGAGTCCTGCGTCCGGGTCCGGGAGCACGCCGATCGACACCCCCCCGCCGCGGCTGACTCCTTCGCAGACCGCCTGCATCACCCCGTTGCGTCCGCCGCATATCACGGCGATGCCGATGCGCGCGAGGCCCGCGCCGACGTGTTCGGCGCACGCCAGTTGCGCGGGCGACGCGTCACGCGGGCCGATGACCCCCACCGGAACGCGGAGCGCATGCCCGCTCTCGCGCTGGAGCCAGGTCGCGGCCTCCACCGCATCGACACGCGCACCGGGAATGCGTCCGACCTGATGGTGCAACCCGGAACGGCTCCAGCAACGCGCCAGCGGATCGAAGCGATTGCCGGCGGCGTCAAAGAGCGCACCGCCACCGCGGTCGAGATGGAACGCAGCGGTTTGGTCAGAGATGTCGTTCATGTCGAATCGACAGCCACTCGCCCGTGGCCAGGACCATCGAGCACGCGGCGGTGATGAGCAGCGCCAGTGCCGCAGCGGCGGGAAAATCCGATCCGCTGTCGGACACGAGGGTATAGAGCTTGAGCGGAAGGATGTCGAGATTGGTGCCGACCAGCGCGATGGCCGTGCCATAAGCGCCGAAAACGACGGCGGCGACCAGGCACGCCGCCCCGATCACGGGGGCACCGATCTGCGGGAGCATGACGTGGCGGAACGCCTCGGCACGGGTGGCGCCCAGCGATTCTGCCGCGGCCAACTGCGCGGCGTCGAAGTTGACGAAGATCGGGAGCAGACCCATCACGACGCGCGGAATGAGGTAATACGACGATGCGAAGGCGAGTCCCACGGGTGTGAACAGCGCACGGCCGATGGTCGCTGCGTCGAACCCGATGCCGGCCAACAGCTGCGTCACGAAGCCGGCCCGTCCATAAGTCAGGATGAAGCCATAGGCGACGATCAGGCCCGAAAACGTCAGGGGCAGCGCGATGACAAACGTGAGCCACGTGCGTCGCCGCTCGGGCAGCCGCGACAGGTGCAGCGCAACGGCCACGCCGACGGTTGTCGACAAGGCGACGGCCGCCAGCGTCAGGAGCACACTTCCGGCCAGCGCCTGGCCGAACCGGGGCGATGCGAAGACGCGCGCAAACGCCCCACCGCCTCCCGCCAAGGCGTCAATCGCGACCGCCAGTACCGGCAGGGCGAAGAACAGCGCCAGCACCAGCAGGGCCGGAGCAGCAAGCGCAATGGCGGCGCGAGGTGGCATCGCAAGGGCGCTAGGACCTGTTCACGGGCCCTAATCACTTGGCGCCGGTCGCCTTTGCCCAACCGGTATCGATCTCGGCCTTTTTCGCGGCGGCCGCGGTGACGTCGAGCGGCCTGACCTGGGGCGCCGGGGGCAGTTTGTCGGCGACATTCTCGGGAAGCCTGACGCCAGGGACCGCCGGCCGGACGAAACCCTGCGCGAAGATGCCCTGACCGAAGTCCGTCATGATGAAGTTGAGCCATAGTTTGCCGGCGTTCGGATTCGGCCCCTTTTCCACGAGACTGATGCCGTAGGGCGCGGCGGCGGATGCTTCCTTGGGAATCACGACGGCGACGGCGTCACCCAGGCCGTCCGTATATTTCGCCTTGAGGCCATCGTTCTCGTAGGAGATCCAGATCGGAATCTCGCCCTTGACGAACTGCGCGTAAGGCGTCGTGCCGAGCACGCGCAGCACATTGCCGGATTCATGCAGCTTGCCGAGATAATTCAAGCCCGGCGCTACGTTGCTCATGTCGCCGCCGGCGGCAAAGTTCGCGGCAAAGGTCAGCACCTGGCCCACGCCGGTCGAACGCGGATCGAGATACACGATCGAATTCTTGTACTCGGGTTTCATGAGGTCGGCCCAGGACTGCGGGACGTTCTTGACCAACTTGGTATTGACGATGAACGCAACCGTGAGCGTGTGGATCGTGAACCAGCGCCCCTCCGCTTCGCGAAACACGGGCGGAAGCTTGTCGAAGTTGGTCGGCTTGAACGGCGTGACCACGCCCTTCCTGGCCGCATCGACGGCGGACGCCGCGAAGTAGTACGCGGTGTCGGCCTGCGGGCGATTGCGCGCCTTTTCCAGCGCGACGACCGTCGCGGCCGAGCCCAAATCGTTGTAGACGATCTCCACTTCGGGATAACGCTTTTGGAACGCCGCGAACTGCGCCGCCCAATTGGCCCACGTCGGACCGGTGTCGAAGCTGATCACCATGCCCTCCTTCTTTGCCGCTTCGTACTGCGCTTTCTCGCCGCCATACAGCTCCGGCGAATCATTGATGGTTTGGCCATGCGCAGCAACGGCAAGCATGGCCATCGCGGCAATCGAAAGCAGGCGTTGGGACGTTTTCATCGTGACCTCGTCAGTGAAGAGGAAGAAACTGAACAGCCTCGGGGGGAATGCGCACGCGCTCGATGGCGCTGCGCGTTATGGTTTCAATATGCAGGGAACCGGCGCCCAGCGCGACCTCGACCTGGCGCGAAGCACCGTGAAAAGCGTCGCGTGCGATGCGCACGTCGAACGTGTTCGGCAGCGACGGCGCGGTCGTTGCGGTGTCGATCCGCTCCGGCCGGATCAGGAGGTCCAACCGGGTGCCGACCGGCCGGTCGTGCCGCGGCACGATCAGGCGACCCAGCGGCGTATCGACGGCTTCGGGCCCCGCCACCACGGCTTTGATCAGGTTTGCGCGCCCGACGAACGTCGCCACAAAACCGTCGACGGGCTTGTCGTAGAGATGTTGGGGAGCGGCGACCTGCTGCAGGCGGCCGTCGCGCATGACGGCGACGCGGTCGGCGAGCGACAGCGCTTCGTCCTGGTCGTGCGTGATGAGAAGGGTCGCGATGTTGCGCAACTGTTGCACGCGGCGGATTTCCTCGCGCATCGTCAGGCGCGTCGCGGCGTCGAGCGCCGACAGCGGTTCATCCAGCAGCAGCGCCTTCGGCTCGAACACCAGCGCGCGCGCTAGCGCCACGCGCTGCTGCTGTCCGCCGGAAAGCTCGAAGGGCGCGCGCTCCGCAAAACCGTCGAGGCCCACCACCGCGAGCATTGCTTCCGCGCGTTCGCGCCGCGCGCGGGGCGGCACGCTGCGCACGCGCAGCGGATACGCGACGTTTTCCCAAACGTTCATCGTCGGGAACAATGCGTAGGACTGGAAAACGACGCCGCAACCGCGCTCGCGGGTCGTGCCGGAGGTGACATCGGCCCCATCGAGGAAAATGCGCCCGCTGTCCGGAGTGAGGAAACCGGCGATCAATTTCAGCAGCGTAGTCTTGCCGCACCCTGAAGGCCCGATGCAGACCAGCAGTTCGCCCGGCGCGATTGTCAAGTCGATCGCCGCCACGCCGGCACGGGCGCCGGGATAACGAAAGTGAACATTGTCGAGGCGAACGGCGTCGGTCATCGCAGTCGACACGCGCTAATGCGCCGGCACCAGGAAACGGGCCCGGCTTCCGGCGGACAGCGCCCCCGCGATCGACGCGGTAAGCGCCAGCAGCAACAGGATGACGGTTGCGGCGCAGGCGAATCCGGTCGCACCGTAGAACGCCTGCAGCAGAACGATCGGATAGGTTCGATTCAGGAAGCCGGCAACCAGGTTCGAGAACTGGAATTCGCCGATCGAGAGTGCAGCGACGACGATGAGGCCCGACAGGATCGAATGGCGCAGCGACGGCGTGACGATGTGGAAGAACCGCTCCAGCCCGCTGCTTCCGAGCGATTCGGCGGCCTGCTCGAGCGTGTGCAAATTCAGCCGCTGCATGTCGGCAACCACGGTCTGCAGGAAATAAGGCATGCAGAGCACCACGTGGCCGGCGATCAAGAGCCAGATGCTGCCCAGCAACGGCAACGCGTCGGAGGAAAACGCCAATATGAATCCAAACGCGAGGACCAGCGCCGGCAGCGCCACGGGCA
This sequence comes from Betaproteobacteria bacterium, assembly GCA_040003635.1. Classification (GTDB taxonomy): domain Bacteria; phylum Pseudomonadota; class Gammaproteobacteria; order Burkholderiales; family Casimicrobiaceae; genus CAIWHR01. Next base: position 3,500 of record JBDUCE010000010.1, on the reverse strand, counting down.
GTTGGTAGAGCACCCGGGCCAAGGCGCGCATCCGCGGGCTTTCGGCGCGGAAGATCGCGTAGGCAAACGGCAGCCCGATGACGAGGCAGGTCAGGCAGGTGGCGGCGGCCACGGCCAGGCTGGACAGGAAAGCCCGGCGAAAACTCGGATCGGTGGCGACTTCGGCATACCATCTGGCCGTGACGCCGGTCGGCAGCAGCGTATTGAGCCAGAGAGCGCCAAAAGAGCCCACGACCAGCAGCACGATGGGTGCGGCCAGGAAGGCCAGGTAGGCGGCAGTGATCCAGCGAGGAAGCATGGAGCGGCGGCGTTGGCACTTGTCATCAAAACGCGATCGAGCGGGCGGTACAGTGTAGCCGCCAACGTCGGCAGCTGCGCCAAGCTTGCGGGCGAATGCTGGCCTCCGGCAAACAATTTTTTCGCCGTGGGTCATGCGCAATTGGAATAGGAGGATGCGATGCGCGGTCGAGGTCCCTCGTTGGGCGAATTACGGGCGCTGGATAGCGTCTCGCGCCACCTGAGTTTCACCCGGGCGGCCGTCGTGCTGCACCTGACGCAAAGTGCCGTGAGCCGCCAAATTGCGTCGCTCGAAGCGTGCCTGGGCGCCGCAATGTTCCGCCGCGATGGATCGCGCCTCACGCTGACCGAAGCGGGTGTCCGGTATCTGGAGTCGGTCCGGTCCGCCTTGCTGACCATCGACACGGCGACGGCGCAGGCGCGCGCCGCCAATGGCCGCCACGGAGCGCTCAATCTGGCAAGTGCGCCGACTTTTGCGACCCATTGGTTGCTGCCCCGCTTGCCCGCGTTTCATGCCACGCATCCCGGCGTGACCCTCAACTTCGTTCCCTATACGCCGCTGGTTGATTTCTCGGCGCCCGGGGATCTCGATGCGGCGATTCAATTCGGCGACGGTACTTGGCCGCATGCGGACGCCGAATACCTGCTGGGCCGCGACGTCGTGCCGGTTTGCCATCCCGGTATCCTGGCAACGCTAGAGGAACCCGCAGATCTCCTGGAGCACACGCTGTTGCGGCATGCGGAAGTGCCGCAGGCGTGGCATGACTGGTTCGTCGCGCAAGGCATCGACCCGCCGCCGGAAACAGCGGGCGGCCCGCATTTTTGCCAATACGGATTGATTACCCAGGCGGTGGCCGGCAATCTGGGAATCGGTCTCGTGCCCCGCTGTCTGCTCGAGAAATCGATCGCGCGTGGCGAGGTCGCCGTGGTGTTCGATTCGGCGGGCGAGGCGCGCCTTGGCCACTACCTGTGCGTGCCCCGCGGCCGGCGCAGCGCGCCGGCGGTGGGATTGTTCCGCGATTGGCTGGCGGGTGAAGTGCGCGCCTTGCCGGCCGCTCCGCCGCGTTAGCTCAGGATCGGCTACTGCGGAGGATTCGATCTCGTGGCGGCGGCCATGCCCGCACCATCCTCGTTCCCGCCAGCCGGTCGTGCAGGAACTGCCGGTCGGCATCCAACAGTGCCCACACATAGTTCAGGAACAAGGGCGCCAGCGCATAGGCGCCGAAGCCGGTCTTCACCAGCGCGAAATAGGTCGCCAGCGCCGCCAGCGGCCCGAGCCACGCCGCGAGATAGCGAAGGAGCGCCGTGCGCCGGTCCAGCGCGGTGCCGTCGCGGCGCACGAGCCCAATGCCCCAAGTCTTCATGGCCAGCGTGCGGCGATGGCCGCTCCACAAGATCACGCAATAGAACGCCAGTACCGCGAACATGAGGCAAAAGCTCATGACCCGGCTGGGCAGCGCGGGGATGGTCAGCGCGCGGTCGGCCGGACCGGCAGGTGCGATCAGGGGCAGGAATAGAAATCCGCTGACCAGGAGGAGTGCCGCCAGCAAAAGACTCTCGTACAGCAGGGCCCCGATGCGGCGCAGGAATCCCGCTGCAGATACCGGTTGCGGGCCGTTGCTGCCCGCAACCGCCGGGCGCATCACTGCGACTGAGGCGGGAACGCGCGCGGGGGAGCGACCAGGGGTCGCGCGGGCTGCCCACGAGGCATGGACTGCGGCTTCGGCGAGGGCAGCGGGTCGGGTTTGCGCAGTGCGAGCTCATGCCGGGCTTCAGGAGGAAGCGTCTGGTATTGCTGCCATTTCTGCCGGACGTCTTCTTTCTGGTCGGGAGGCAACGCGCGAAGCGAACGGTACCGCTCGCGCGCGGCGCGCCGGTCATCGGGGGTGAGGTCGGCCCAGGGACGCATCTGCTGCTGCATGCGCTGCTGCTCCGGCGGGCCCATCCGCGGGTAGCGCTCCGCAATTCCGCGCCACTTTTCCTTGCGCCGCGGCTCGAGCCCATCCCATTCCGGGCGCAGTGGGGTCAGGACTTGTTGCTCCTGGGGGGATAGCTGCGACCAGCGCGGGCCAGCGGGCCCTGCCGCGTTGACGCGCGCCGACAGCCCGGCGGCCAGGACGCCCGCCAGCAATGCCGCCAAGACCAGCGGAAAGGCCCTTACTCGTCGAGGTGCTTCAGCCAATTCTGGAATCCTCGATCCACATAGGCGTCGATCGGCAGGTCCGACGTCAGGAGCGCCGCGTCGGTGTCTTCGAGCTCCGTGATTTGCCGCTGAACCTGCCATTGCTGATAGCTCTGGTAGCCAGCGCCCGCCGCTGCGATAAGTCCGATGCCGATCCAGAGCTTGGCGCTCATCCAGAAACCGCGTCCGCCACCGGCCGTGGCTGAGCCACCGGCCCCCGCCATGGCACCGGCCAGCTCAGGCTGCGGGGCGCGTTGCGGCGCCGCCATCCGGGCCAGCGCCTGCGCGCGGGCGAGTTGCAACCGATAGGCGGTGCCGGCACGCATCGCGGCGGTGCCCTGATCCAGGTAACCGGTGATTTTTCTGGCGAATTCTTCGTCTTGAGTTGTCATAGCCTTACCCCTTTGGCCGCGAGCAGTCCGGCCAGCGCGTGCACCGCGCGCGAGCAATGGGTTTTTACGCTCCCTTCGGAACACCCCATGGCTGCCGCCGTCTCCGCGACATCGAGCTCTTCCCAGTAACGCAAAAGAAACGCTTCCCGTTGACGCGCCGGAAGCCGGGCCAGCGCCTGCTCGATCAGGCCCATAACCTGCGCTTGCTGGAACTGCTCCGCGGGATCGGCGGCGGCGTTCGAGCCTGATTTTGCAGCCAAAGTCTCGAGCGGGTCGTAATCGTCGTCCTTGTCCTCGCCTTTGCCCATCGCCGAGAGCAGGGTAGTCCAGGTCGAACGTACCTTTTGGCGCCGAAAATGGTCATGGATCGTGTTCTGAAGGATGCGCTGGAAGAGCATGGGCAGCTCCTGCGGCGGCTTGTCGGCATATTTCTCCGTCAATTTGAGCATCGCATCCTGGACGACATCGAGCGCTGCATGCTCGTCCCGCACGGCGAACATCGCCTGTTTGAAGGCGCGGCGTTCGACTTCAGCGAGAAAGCCGGAAATTTCTTGATGAGAGGCCAGGACAGGTCCGTTCGATGCAGCGGGCGGGGCATTATAGGACGGCGCTGCCGCCCTGCTATTGTG
>JBDUCE010000266.1:0-4497 GCA_040003635.1 Betaproteobacteria bacterium | reverse complement strand
CGGTGACCGACAGGAGCCGGCTTCGATCCGAGCGGTTGCGCAAGGTCAGCACCGAGAACTTGACCGGGGCGTCGATCGCGACGTAGATGCACAGCTCGGATTCGATGCCGTCCTCGGCGTGATCGAAGACGCTGTAGCCGAAGCCATGGCGCGTGACATACGGCGCCACGCCACGCGTGGGCAGTAGGGTCGGCGACCAGAAGCGGCCGGTCACATCGTCGCGGATGTAGAACGCCTCGGTGTTGGCGTCGCCCACCGGGTCGTTCGACCACGGCGTCAGGCGGAATTCATGCGCGTTTTCGCTCCAGGTCGTCGCGCTGCCACTCTCCGATACCAAGGTTCCGAAGTCGGGATTCGCCAGCACGTTTACCCATGGCGCCGGCGTCATCTGCGCCGCCGACGTCGTGATGATGTATTCGCGCGCGTCCGGGGTGAAGCCGCCGAGGCCGTTGAAGGCGGAAAGATCGCCGGGCTGCGGTCGGCTCGCCGCGGTCGGGGCCGCCACGCTGCCGCGGGCATTATCGACGGCGGTCACCGACGCGAGCGCCATCGCGGTACCGGCAGCGGTGGCGCTCGTCGTGCCGACATGCCGGTCGAGCTGCTCGGCGAGCGTCCCGGCCGCGTCGGTGACAACCACTCGCGCGACGCTTTGCAACAAGATGCGGTCACCGTCGTCGAGCTTCGCATTGTCGCGGACGAAGATGCCGCCGGGCTTGTCAACGCGGTCGGCGCCGAGGCTCGAGCCGACCGACTGCTGGATCTGATCGAAGAGCGTCGGCGCGTGATCGTCGGACTGCCCGCCGATGATCACCAACTCGGTCTCGATGCCGTGCGCACGCCAATACGCATAGGCCTGCAGCAGTTGCCGCACCAGATCGATGCGCTCGGGGTCGGTCATCTCCACCAGCACGACGGGCAGATCGCCGGAGATACCGAACCCCCAGAGACCCGACTGCCCGCGGCGGTTTTTCTCGATAACGCGCGCATCGGTGCGCAGCGCCGCGCCGGCATAGATGATCGATGCTGCCATGCGCTCGTACAGCAGCGCGTCGGCATCGCTCGCTTGCAGCCGCTGCAGCGTGCTTTGCCGGTACGCGGGTGCCAGCTCAAGAATGCGCTCCGCCGACTGAGCATCCCAGTACTTGCGCGCCAGCGCCACGCAATCGGCGCGCGACTCGGCGATGCCGGTGATCCAGTCGATGGTGAACGAAGCGCCGGCTTCGAGCGCGAACGCAACGCGGATCGCAGCTACCGCGTCAAGCACCGGACCGGCGGTGCCCGAAAGCGCCGCGTCCCCCCGCAACGCCGCGGGATCGACCGTGCTGCGGCCGCGGCCGATAAAGCGCATTCGGTCGGTCTCGTACGAGATCTCCACAGCGCTCGAATCTGGCGCGCGCGCCAGATGGAACAGCCAGGGCGTCGGATCGTCGGGCGCGCTCGGGCGCCGGGTGGCGAAGATCGCGCGGAGCACCGGGTCAATCTCGGTTTCGACGAAAAGCTTGGCGAATGCTGGGTGCGCCGAGTCGGTACTCGCTACGGCGAGAACGATCTCGGCGAAGCTCGTCGCGGTCAGCGACCGGCGCCGTTCGGAAAGGTTCGTGATGCGGACCCGTCGCAGCTCGACGTCGTCGTCGGGCGACACCGCGATCTCGGTGCGGGTCTCGATCCCATGATCGCGGCGCATGAACATCGCCGCCCCAGCGCCGAAGCTGGTTTCGCAGGCATCGGGCCGTTGCAACGTCGGCTGAACGGTGGTCGACCAGACGGCCGCACTGGCGCTGTCACGCAGGTAGCAGAACGCTCCCCAGTGGTCGAGCGTGGCATCTTCGCGCCAGCGCGTCAGCGCGAGGCCCTTGCAGCGGCTGTAGCCGCCGCCCGCCGGCGTGACCATCACGTGGTAAGTGCCGTTCGAAAGCAGTTTCACTTCGGGCATGGCTGGAGGGGCTCTTGCCGGAGGAGGTCGTGGAACGGCGCGCTTGGCGCGCGCGGCGCCAATATGCGAAAGATACGTACCAACGCACGGACCGTATTGTACGCTGGCGCATGATGGGATTCCTGATCGTTTTCGATCATGTTTTCTCTGCCGATGTACAGGTCCATCAACCAGGGCCTCGGTATCGAGCCAGGTCTGCCGGGGCCGAGCGCCGCAAACATCCGGTCCTGGACAAAAACCGGCTGCGCGAGCTACACGAATTGCGTGGGATTGCAGAACGCAAACACGAAGGGTAGGATAGCTTGGCACGCGGACATCGGAAGGATTCTGCATGAATGCGCGAATTATGGGTTTGTGCTTTTCGGCGCTGGCTCTCCTTTCCTTCCCGATGGCCGGCGTTGCCATCGACGACGATCTTCTGGGCGGAGGACTGCTCGATCAATCGGGCAACGCGCCCGTCAAGTCGCCGGTTTCGACTGACAGCCCAACGAACAACGCGACTGCCAAGCCCGACGAGGGCAGCGAGGCGGCGAAGGCCCATCTGGCGTTGTTCGCCGAAAGTCGATACCCCTCTGCAAATACCTGCAAGACCTGTCATCCGCGCCACTACGCGGAGTGGTCGGTGTCGCAGCACGCCTACGCGCAGCTGTCGCCGGTATTCATGGCGATGCAAAACGCCATCAATGCAGGCACGAGCAGCACGAACGGCGACTTCTGCGTGCGCTGCCATACGCAAGTCGGCATGAACATCGGCGAATCGCCCTTCATGTCCAATCTCGACCGGCATCCGACCTCACGCGAGGGCATCACCTGCGTGATCTGCCACCGCCTGCCCAAGGAATACGGAAAGGTCAGCGGCCGTGTCGCGCTGATCGAAGGCGATCTGCTCACGCGCGTTTACGGGCCGACGGGAAACGCGGAACTCAAACGGGTCCTCGAGAACCGCCAGGAATACCGGGTAGTCACGGAGAAGGAATCGTCCGGGCGCAAGATTCATACTGACATCGAGCATTTCCCGTTCATTGAAACACCGGCGTTTTGCGGCAGTTGCCATGACGTAAACCTGTTCAACGGTTTCCGACTGGAAGAGGCCTTTTCCGATTTCAAGCGATCGCCGGCATCTGCTAAAGGGAACACCTGTCAGGAATGTCACATGGGCAAGGTGGCGGGGAAAGTTTCGGGATTTGATTTCGGCCCGGCTGCGGAAGTTGGTGGCGTGCTTACCAGGCCACGGAAGCTCACCGGTCATTTCTTCGCGGGCCCGGACTATTCGATCCTGCACCCCGGCATTTTCCCGCTTAATGACGATGCGGCGAAGATGGCAACGATGCGGGAGTGGCTGCAGTTCGATTACAAGGCCGGCTGGGGCACTGACCAATTCGAGCAAAGCATCCCGAAGAACTACGCATTTCCGCCGCGTTGGCGCACCGTGGACGACCGCTACGACGCGCGCAAGATCATCTCGTATCAGCAGCAGCGCCTCGACTACGCTCGCCAGCAGCGGCTGACCGTGCTGCGCAATGGCTACGGATTGGGCGACATCGAGGTCATCGACGCGAGCAAACCCGGACTGCAGTTTCGTGTTGCGGTCAGGAACATCACGGAAGGCCACAGTGTTCCGACCGGTTTCGACGCCGAACGTCTGGTATGGCTGGAAGTCGTGGTCACCGACGCCTCCGGCACTGTGGTGTTCCGGTCCGGCGACCTCGATCCCAACGGCGACGTGCGCGACGCGCATTCCAGGTATGTTGCCAACGGCGAGCTACCCCTTGATTCGGACCTGTTTCTGTTGCAGTCGAAGTTCATCACGCTCAACGTACGCGGTGGCGAGCGCGAGCAGGTGCTGACGGTGAACTACTCGTTGGACCCGTTACCGTTTATCCGACCCAGCACGACGTCGACGATTCTGACCGGGCAACCGACCGGCGTGCGCAAGCACCGCTTCGTCATGCCGCCGCTATCGGAGCGCATCGCCGCCTACACGGTCAATGCCGGACAGCTCACCGGACGGGCGCCCTATCAGGTCCGCGTGCGGCTAAAAGCGGCTATGGTTCCCGTCAATCTCGTGCAGGAGATCCAGTTCGTAGGCTTCGACTACGGCATGAGTCCACGGGAAGTTGCGGACGCGGTCGTTGCGGGCCACCAGATTCTGGTCGAACGGACCGCGACGCTGATGGATGCAAAAGCGTCTGGCAAGCGCAGTGAACGCTAGCCCGCATATTTCATGATGTAAGTAATTTTTAGCGGGAGTGTAGAGAAATCTACGCTCGAACGAGAGAATTGCGGTGCTGCCTAAGTTTAAGCGCGTGGGCGAATGCTGGGGGGACCTTCCCCAACCCCCGTTGATTGTCCTCGTGCCCGCGGACGGCCCGGCAAGGTTTATCTGAAAGCCAAACGATGTCTTGATGCGGTTCTCCCTCTGGCCCCAGCGCGGCTTGCAGCGCCGGATCCTCGCGCAGCCGGTCGTGATCGTTCAGATCTTCGCAGCCTTGGCACAGCGTTGCTTTGTCTTGACACCAGATTCAACGTGGGACTTCACGTTTCCACCGATCTCATTCTTCGCT
>JBDUCE010000265.1:0-4503 GCA_040003635.1 Betaproteobacteria bacterium | reverse complement strand
CCACGACGTCGACATTGAGCGCCATCAGCACTCCGCCGATCACCCCGATCGCCGTCCCGATAAAGCCGATGAGGGCACCCTGGATCACGAAGATGGTCAGGATCGACGAAGGCGAAGCGCCGAGCGTGCGCAGGATCGCGATGTCGGCCTGCTTGTCGGTGACGGTCATTACCTGCGCCGAAACGATGTTGAATGCCGCCACCGCGATGATGAGGGTGAGGATGATGAACATTACCCGCTTCTCGATCTGCACGGCACGAAAGAAATTGGCGTGGCTGCGCGTCCAGTCGCGCACCTCCGCGTCGCCCGGCAGCACCCCGAGAAGCTCGCGCGCGACGGCCGGCGCCGCGAACATGTCGTCGAGCTTCAGGCGAACGCCCGACACGCCATCGAGCCGGTACAGCAGCTTGGCGTCCTCGATGTTGATCAGCGCGAGCCCGTTGTCGAACTCGAACATGCCGACTTCGAATATCCCCACCACCCGAAAACTCTTCAGCCGGGGAAGGGTTCCCGCGGCCGTGACGGTGCCTTGCGGGGTGATGACCACGACGGTGTCGCCGCGACGCGCGCCCAGGCCCCGCGCCACCTCGGAGCCCAGCACGATGCCGAAGCCGCCCGGATAAAGATCCTTCAGCGCGCCCGATCGCATGTGAGCGCCGAAGTCGGCAACCTCTGCTTCGCGGGCGGGGTCGATCCCTCTGACCAGCACGCCGCGATTGGTGTCGCCCGTCGACAGCATCGCCTGCCCGAGCACATACGGCGCCGCCGCCTTGACCCGGGGATTCTTGAGCGCGGCGGCAGTGACGGCAGCATCGTCCTTCAGCGACGGCATGCCGCGCACTTCGATGTGCGAAGCTACCGCGAGAATCCGGTTGCGAAGCTCCTCCTGGAACCCGTTCATGACCGAAAGCACCACGATGAGCGCGGCCACGCCGAGCGCAATGCCGGCCATCGAGATAAGCGCGATGAACGAGATGAACGAGTTGCGCCCCGAGCCACGCCGCGCGCGGGTGTAGCGGAGTCCGACCGACAACTCGTAAGGCGACACTGCGTCAGCCCGTCACGCGATGGCAAGCGCGAAGATGCGCATTCCGCTCATTCCGCTCACTCCGCGCATTCCGATCATTCCGGTCAGTCCGGATCGGCAGCTCGGCGGCCGGGCGGAAGCGTCCGCTCGTGCGCCGGACATGCGACGGGTGCGTGACGTGTGGCTGCCACCCAAGACAATGCCTGATCCTGCACGACGATAACGTGCGATGACATGAGCGTGAATGATGGCCGCGCAATGGCCGCGGTGAATGGCAGGGAAGCGCTGATTATCGCATGCTAGTATCGGCGCCCCGCGCGTGCGGTGTCCCGTCAACCCGACCACCGCTGCCGGTTCGCTGATTGCTGCCAACGGAATCCGTCCGCAATGCTCCTCGTCATCGTCGTTCCCGGATTGCTCGAGGTCGGAAGCTCGTCCACAGAAGCGCGCACGCCTGGCCCGGATTCACCTTATCTCGCGCGGTTGCTGAAGCTTGCAGGCGAGCCTCGCATCGAGCCCGACGGATTGTTCGCAGCGCTGGCTCCGCTTTACGGCGTTGCGCGACAGCGTGACTGGCCGCTCGCTCCGCTTCTGGCCGCGGCGCGCGGCATCGATCCCGGCGACGGCTATTGGTTGCGCGCCACGCCGGTAACGCTAGTGGCCGGGCTCGAGGACGTGCGCATTGCGGCGCCGGCCGCTGCCCTCGGCGAGGCCGAAGCGCAAGCGCTGGTGACACGCCTCAACCAGCATTTCGCCGGGGACGGCTTGCAGTTCGTCGCGCCGGTGCCCGACGAGTGGCTCGTGCGCATCGGTCACGAGCCGGCATTGAACACGCGAGCGCTCGAAACCGTGGTCGGAAAATCGCTGCGGAACCTGCTGCCGGCCGGCGACGATGCGCCGCAATGGCGAAGATGGGAACAGGAAATCCAGATGCTCCTGCATGAGCACCCCGTCAACGCGGCGCGTGAACACAGCGGGATGGCACCCGCGAATGGCGTGTGGTTCGATCTCGGGGGCCGCCGTCCGCCCCCCGGCGCCGATCGGCTTATCGCCACCTATGGTCAGGACCAGCGCGCCGCGGCGCTGGCCCGACAGGCCGCAAGTGACGTGCAACCGCTGTCCGCCTTCACGATGACGCCGGCGGCAAACACCCCCGACGAGCGGGAAGTCAACGTTTTGTTCACTGACGGCAGTGATCCTGCAGCGGTTGACGCCGATATCGCGAGACCGGCCTGGGATGCCCTGATGCGTGGCGTTCTTGCGACCGTCACCGTCGCCGGGGACGGCAGCGGCGCCGCCGCCGTATGGACTGCGTCGCGGCCCGGACTTCTTCGCCGGTTGCCGGCGCAGCGGGCAGCGCCCCCGCTCGCCGCGCTGATGGCATCGGTACGCGCATCGATCGAAGCTCGCTGATGGACATCGTCCGGCGCATCGTGCCGTCGTGTGCGCAAACCTTGGCGCAATCGGGCCTGCACCCCGTGCTCGCGCGCATTTATGCCGCCCGCGGGATTGTGGAAGCTGGCGAGCTCGACACCACCCTGGCCGGACTGCCGTCGTTCGCATCGCTGCGCGGAATCGAGGCCGCGGCCGATCGACTCGCCGATGCGATCGAGCGCCGCGAGCGAATCGTCATCGTTGCCGATTACGACGCCGACGGCGCGACGGCGTGTGCGGTGGGCGTGCGTGGGCTCTCGGCCTTGGGCGCCGACGTCGGGTTCATAGTGCCGAACCGGTTCGAGTATGGCTATGGGCTGACGCCGGAGATCGTGGCGCAGGCGGCCGCGCGCCTCCCCCGGCTCATCGTCACCGTCGACAACGGCATCGCCAGCCACGACGGCGTCTCGGCGGCGGTGGCGCTGGGGATCGAGGTGCTGATTACCGATCACCATCTGCCGGCTGCGACATTACCTGCGCCGGCACTGATCGTGAACCCCAACCAGCCCGGATGCGCCTTTGCCTGCAAACACCTGGCGGGTGTTGGCGTCATGTTCTACGTCTTGCTTGCCACGCGCGCCACGTTGCGCTCACGAGGTCGATTGCCCAATGGCGGACCGCATCTGGCGGAGCTGCTCGACCTGGTCGCGCTGGGCACCGTGGCGGATATGGTTCGTCTGGATCGGGTCAATCGCACACTGGTGGCGCAAGGCCTGGCGCGCATTCGCGCCGGGCGCGCGCACCCGGGAGTCACCGCCCTTTTCACCGCCGCGGGACGCGATCACCGGCGCGCCACCGCCTACGACCTGGGTTTCGTGGCGGGTCCCCGCCTCAACGCGGCCGGCCGGCTCGCGGACATGAGCGTGGGCATCCGCTGCCTGCTCGCGGACACCGCGGCCTCCGCCCTGCCCCTTGCGACCGAGCTCGATCGCTTGAACCACGAGCGTCGCGACGTCGAAGCGGTGATGCAGGAAGCCGCGTTGCTGGACCTCGCGGCACAAACGGCGGCGGCCGGCGATGCCGGTGCGTGGACGTTGTGCCTGTACCGACCGGAATGGCACCAAGGCGTGATCGGGATCGTCGCCTCGCGCCTCAAGGAGCAATTCCATCGACCGGCGATTGTATTTGCGCGGGGCAGCGGCGACGAGCTCAAGGGCTCGGGCCGGTCGATCCCTGGCTTTCATCTGCGTGACGCCCTGGATCTCATCGACAAGCGAGCGCCCGGTGTGATCACCCGCTTCGGCGGACACGCCTTTGCCGCCGGCCTGACGCTTTCCGAAGGGGCGCTACCCGGGTTCATCGCCGCCTTCGAAGCCGTCGCCCGTGCGCAGCTCACGGCGGCGCAACTCAAACGCGCCCTCGAGACCGACGGCGCTTTGGCCCTTGGCGAGCTCACCCCAGCTTTGGCGGCGGTGCTGCGCGATGAAGTCTGGGGCCAGGGCTTTCCCGCGCCGGTCTTCGACGACACCTTTGCCGTCTCCGCCCAGCGGATGGTCGGGGAACGTCATTCGCGTCTGACGCTCTCCCGGGGCGGCGAGCGGTTCGACGCCATCCTGTTCAACCATGTCGACGTCCTCCCGGCGTCGATCCGGGCGGCGTACCGGCCGGACTTGAATGAATGGCACGGAACCGCTTCCCTCCAGCTTGTAATCGAGCATTGGGAATAGGCGTTCACGCGCCAGGAGGTGCCGGGGGCTGTCGATGGTGGATACACCCGAACCACGTTTCGGACGTGACGCAATTGCAACAATGCGATCGCGGCGAGATCGGTTTCCGGAGGCCTGTATTTGCCCCTTTCCCAAGTCGTAGGGCATTGTTTACACATTGTTTATTGTCTGTTTTTATCTCTGCTCCCCCGCGCTGCCGCCGGTTGTGCAACGCACCAATTTGACTATAATGCGGCGTTCGGCCTCGTACCTGCGGGGCCTTGTTCTACGGAGACGCCTCGATGCGGTTAGCGGATAAGGTCGCGATCATTACCGGCGCTGGTCAAGGCATCGGCCTTGCCACCGCCCTCAAGTTCGCGCATGAGGGCGCGAAAG
>JBDUCE010000264.1:0-4509 GCA_040003635.1 Betaproteobacteria bacterium | reverse complement strand
TCGCGCGGCGCCACGGCACGTCCCGGAAGACGGAGATCAACGAGCTTTGCCTCGAAGCGCGGCAAATGCTGCGGCGTCATTACCTGACGGCGGACATGGGTATTTCCGGCGGCAACTTCTTCGTCGCTGAAAGCGGGTCGGTCGTGCTCGTGACCAACGAAGGCAACGCTACCCTCACCACCACCCTTCCCAAGGTGCATGTTGCCATCTCGGGCCTGGAAAAAATCGTCCCCACCCTCGAGGACGTCGCCACCCTCATGCGCCTTCTCCCGCGCTCGGCGACCGGCCAGTCGATTTCGAATTATGTCGACATCCTGACCGGACCGAAGGGGGAGGGCGAGTTTCATGGTGCCGAGCACATGTACTTCATCATCGTCGACAGCGGCCGTACCGCCGTGCTCGCGAGCGAGGTGCGCGAAGCGCTGCGCTGCATTCGCTGCGGCGCCTGCATGAATCACTGTCCCGTCTACCAGAACATCGGCGGTCACTCGTATGGATGGGTGTATCCCGGCCCCATCGGTTCGATCCTGACGCCGATGTACGTGGGTCTTGACAAGGCCTCCGATCTTCCCAGCGCATCCACCTTGTGCAATCAATGCGGTGTGGTGTGCCCGGTGCGGATTCCACTGCCCGACCTGCAGCGCAAACTGCGCGAGAAAACGTTCGAGCAGCACCTGCGGCCGTGGTCCGAGCGCGCGGGACTGCGGGTATGGGCGTGGTTGGCGCAGCGTCCCGCCCTCTACGCCGCGGCCTCGAAATTCGGCGTGCGTGCGCTGCGCTGGTGGGGCGGCGAGGACGGTCTCATTCATTCGTTGCCGCTCGGGGGCGGCTGGACCGATGAGCGTGACATGCCGGCGCCGGCCGGGCGCACCTTCCGCGAGCTGTATCGCGATCGCGCGCGGAGTCCGGCGCGCGCGGAACCCGCTCGGAGGGCAGCATGAACGCCCCGCATCACGCCACACTCGTCACGCCCCGGATTTCGCGGCGCGCCGAGTCACTCGGTACGGAAAATGCGTTTGTGGTGCTCGCGGAAGTCAATGCGCTGGTACGCCAGGGCAGGGACATCGTGTCGTTTTGCATCGGACAGCCCGATTTTCCGACGCCGGAAAATATCCAGGAAGCCGCGATTACGGCCATTCGCGAAGGGCGGCACGGCTACACGCCATCGGCCGGCATCGACGAGCTGCGTGCCGCGGCGGCGCAGGACATCGGTGCGCGCCGTGGTCTGGAATACGGCGCCGACGATGTGGTCATCGGTGCCGGGGCGAAGCCATTCATCGCTTATACCATTGCCTCGGTGACCGATTATGGCGCGGGCGACGAAGTGATCTATCCGGTGCCCGGATTTCCGATCTACGAATCGCAGATCGCTGCGAACGGCGCCATTCCGGTGCCGATCTTCTTGCGCGAATCGCGCGATTTTGCGTTCGATCCGGCCGAGCTCGAAGCGAAGATCACGCCCAAGACGCGGCTCCTCATCCTCAATACGCCCCACAATCCAACCGGGGGCATGCTTCGGGCCGCGGATCTCGATGCCATTGCGGAAATTCTCGTCGGTCATCCGCAAGTGTGGGTGTTTGCGGACGAAATCTATTCCCGCCTCGCCTACGCCGGCACCTTTGATTCCCTCGCTACGCGGCCGGGCATGCGCGAGCGCACCATCATTTGCGACGGCGCTTCCAAGACATGGGCGATGACCGGCTGGCGCATTGGCTTTGCCGCCAACCGCATCCTGGCCCCAGTGTTCACGCGCTGGATCACCAACACTGATTCCTGCGCCTCGCACGTTTCGCAATGGGCAGCGCTCGAAGCAATCACGGGGCCGCAGGACGCCGCGGATCGCATGCGGGCGAGCTTTGTCGAGCGGCGCGATCTCATCGTGCGCCTCCTCAACACGGTACCGGGCGTCACCTGCCGCACACCCGGGGGCGCATTCTATGCGTGGCCGAACGTCACCGAAGCCTGCGAGCTGACCGGCTGCGCCGACTCGGAAGCACTGCGCAAGCGATTGCTGATGGCGGGTGTTGCCGTCCTCGCCGATATTCACTTCGGGCGGCGCGTACCGGGAGATGGCCAGCACATTCGTTTCAGTTACGCCGCTTCGCCGGAAGCCATCCGCGAGGGCATCGCCCGCTTCGACGCTTTCGTGCGCCGCCGCGGCAAATAGGACTGCGCGGCATGGTCAACCGCATCGACAATAACAAAGCCGCGCGGGAGGCCGTGCTCGGACGCGTGCGACGCGCACTGGACAAGGACGGCGATCGTTCCGCAGCATGGGCTGATGCCCAACGCTACATCGCGCAACACGCGATGGGACCTCGACCGAAGCAGGAGCACGACCTGGTGACGCACTTCCTGTTGCGGGCGAGCGACATGGAGAGCACGGTCGAGCGGCTGACCTCGCGCACCGAAATCCCGAGCGCCGTGGCGCGTTATCTGGATGCGCTGGAATTGCCGCCGGAGCTTGCCGCCCAAAAGTCACGGTCCGGTGTGTGCTGGCCGGAATTGGCGGACCTCTCCTGGAAGGATTCGGGCCTGGCCATCGAGGCGCGACCCACGGTGGGGGACGATCGCCTGGGCATCACGGGATGCTTTTGCGGGATTGCCGAGACCGGCACGCTGGTGATGCTGGCGGGAGCGGACACGCCGACAGCCACGACGCTCCTTCCGGACACCCACGTCGCCGTGCTCCGCGCAGACCGCATCGTCGCAGGGATGGAAGAGGCATTTGCCCTGATCCGAAGCGAGCGCGGCCAATTGCCGCGCGCGGTCAACATGATCTCGGGGCCTTCGCGCACGGGGGACATCGAGCAGACGATCGTGCTGGGTGCCCACGGTCCGTACCGGACGCACATCCTGGTGGTCGGTTAGCCGCCGCCTACCGCGCCGCGGATTGCTCTTTAGCTACCGTCATCCCCGCGAACGCGGGGAACCATGTGTTGTGGCGAAAATGGATTCCCGCGTCCGCGGGAATGACGGGGTCTTGTTCGGTTTGCGCAATCCTCAATAGTCTGGGGCGATCGCTACCGCGCTGTCGCGTCGCCCCCGGTAGTCTCGGCCACCTTGGCGGCAAGCTCTGGCTCATTCTTGAACGCGCCACGAATGTTGAGTGCGGCGAGCGCGATCTGCAGCGCGATCAACGCGTGCGCGCCATCGTGCCAGCCCCATACGATCCATAGCGCGTTGCTCGCCAGAAACACCCAGAACCCGGCACCGCGCCGGCGCTTGGATTGAGAGGCGACCAGCCACGCCGCAAGGACAGTGACGGCCATTGCAGGCCATTGCAGCAGGTCGAGCAAATTCATGATGAACGATGATGCCGATGTGCGTTCGACCGGGAATGCGCGCGGACCGCGCCGCATCCCTGCGTCGATTATTTGTATTGCATCGTTCCCGGCAACCACAGGGCGATGGACGGAAAGAACATCACCAGTGCGAGGCCAAGAATCAGCAGCAGCACGTAGGGCGCCACGCCCATGATGATCTCGGCGATCGGCGCGCGGGTGATGGCCTTGATCGCAAAAAGATTCATGCCCACGGGCGGCGTGATGAGCGCCAGCTCCAGGTTGATGGTCAACAGGATCCCATACCAGACCGGGTTGATCTGGAGGGCCGCCAGCACGGGAAGCACCACCGGCGTGGTTATGAGGATGATGGAAATCGTCTCCAGGAACATCCCGAGGATGAACAGCAGCACCATCACCGCCAGCAGGAATCCAAGCTGCGACAATTCGTATTGCCCGACCAGCTCGACCATCTGGTTCGGAATCCGCAGCTTGGTAAGGACGTTACCGAGAAGCGCGGCGGCGGCCAGAATGAGGAACAGCATGGCCGAATTGCGCGCCGCATCGATGGCCGAGAGCCAGAGATCGCGAAACGTAAAGTTGCGGTAGACGAGCATGGCGATGAGCAGCGCCGCAAGGGCGCCGATCGCGGCGGCTTCGGTGGCGGTAAAGACACCGAAATACATCCCGCCCAGCACCACGAGGGGGAGGGTCAGCGACCAGAAAGAGCGGCGAATGGCGGTCCACGCCTCCCGGCCTGTCGCTCGTGGTTGCGTCTCCACCCGGTTCCTGGCGAACGCAGCGGAGGTCATGCAATAGATCGAGAAGATGGCCGCGAGCATCAACCCCGGCACCACACCGGCCATGAATAGCGCGCCGATCGAGGTATCGGACACCACGCCGAACAACACCATGGGTCCGGAAGGCGGAATCAGGATCCCGAGCGTGCCGCCGGCCCCGACCACCCCGTAGGCAACGCGGGGGCTGTAGCCATAGCGAATCATCAACGGGATCGCCGCCGAGCCGATGGTCAGCGCCGTCGCCACACTGGATCCGGAGATGGCCGCAAACACCGTGCACGCCGCCACGGTCGCCACGCCCATTCCGCCCGGCAGGTGACGCAACAGGGTATGGGCGGCGCCGAAGAGATCGTCGACCACCTTGCCGCGGATCATGAAATGCGCCATCAGCGTGAACAGCGGAATCGCCACCAGAAGGTAGGTGT
>JBDUCE010000263.1:0-4511 GCA_040003635.1 Betaproteobacteria bacterium | reverse complement strand
GACGGCAACCGCCGTCACGAAGACGAAACCTTGACCATCCCATCCGGCCCCGACCCTCGTGCGCGCGGAAAGGATGCGCAGGAATGTCAAGACCAAGCACGAGCGAGTGGCGTCGTCGTGACGTATTCGTTCGGCACGACCGGCAGGCGCGATGGACATGGACATGAGGCGTCGACGCGAAACGAGATCGCCCGGCGCCTGGCAGCATCCACGGGCGTTGCCTTCGACGGCGAATACGATCCGGGCCGCGGCTATGCGGCCCCACTCTATTTCGTTCCCAGCGATACCTTGACGAGCGATACGGCCTCGCGACTTAGTATTCGGAGCGAGCGCGATCTTTTTGGTGGCGTCGTGCCCCGCCCGTTCGTGGCCACCAAGACGATCACCCATCCCTTGGTCGACTTTGCGTCGGCTGCGCCCGCAGGGTGGTGCGCCGAGTTTCCCCGGTGCGTTGCCGATGTCGTCCTGAACGGCTTCAGCGTGTTCGCCAAGGAGGACGCGATGCGGGCCGGCCGAACGCTCCTTGAGCGCGGCCCAGTGCGCGTCAAGCGCGCGACCGGAATTGCCGGTCTGGGTCAATTCACCGCCTGCAATGCCGGCGAACTGGCGCGTGCGCTGGACGCGATCGACGGAGACGAATGGGCGCGATTCGGCGCCGTCGTCGAGGAGAATCTGACCGATGTGAATACATACAGTGTCGGCCAGGTCCGTGTGGCCGATTTCATCGGCACCTACTACGGCACCCAGCACCTGACGACCAGCAATCGCGGCGCAGAAATCTATGGTGGATCGGAGCTCACGGTGGTGCGCGGTGATTTCGATGCGCTGCTGGCGTTGACGCTGGCCGAAGACATCCGGCTCGCGATCGTGCAGGCACGCGCGTACGACGATGCCGCGACACGATGCTTCAGCGGGTTTTTTGCTTCACGCCGCAATTACGATGTGGCACAAGGCCTCGACGCGGCAGGCCGTCGCCGCTCGGGGGTGCTCGAGCAGTCGTGGCGACTGGGCGGCGCAAGCGGCGCGGAAATCGGTGCGCTGGAAGCATTTCGAGCCGATCCGTCGCTACGCACCGTCCGTGCCATTGCGCGCGAAGTCCATGGCGAAGCGCCGGTATTGCCGCCCCACGCCGCAGTCTATTTTTCCGGCATCGACTCACACGTCGGGCCGCTCACCAAATACGCATGGACGGAGCCGTATGGCGACACGCGATGAGCCCGTCTACATCCGAGTCGAGGACGAACACATCCTCGGCACGCTGATCACACCGGGGACGCTCGTTCCCGGCGTGCTATTCGTGCACGGCTGGGCCGGCGACCAACAGCAATACGTCTCCCGGGCGCGGGAGCTGTCGGCGCTCGGTTGTGTGTGTTTGACGTTCGACTTGCGCGGACACGCACGGACGCAGGCGCAATTCGAGTCCGTCTCGCGCGAGGACAGCATGCGCGATGTGCTCGCCGCCTACGATTTCCTCGCTGCGTTGCGCAACGTCGATTCGGACTCGATTGCCGTCGTGGGGAGCAGCTATGGCGGCTATCTGGCGGCGCTGCTGACGGCGCTGCGACCGGTCAAGTGGCTCGCACTACGCGTGCCTGCGCTGTACAAGGACTCGGAGTGGACTCTGCCCAAGCTGCGGCTGCGCGGCGAGCAGGATCTCGAGAAGTATCGGTTGCTGCCGGTGACCCCGGATGAAAGCAAAGCCCTTCGCGCCTGCCGATCATTCACGGGCGACGTGCTCATCGTGGAGTCGGAGAACGACACGATGATTCCACACCAAGTCATCATCAACTATCGCGAGGCGTGCATCAGCGCCCGGTCGTTGACCTATCGGCTGATGGAAGGCGCGGATCACGGGTTGTCGAACGAGGCGTGGCATCGCGCGTACACGCAGCTGCTTATCAACTGGTTCACCGAAATCGTGTTCGGCAAGCAGGCGAGTGAACCGCCGGCCACGGCATCGCCGCCCAGGGAAGCAGAGTCGGGGACGCTGCCCGCGAAAGCTTGAGGTTCAGATCAAACGCTTGGTTTGCGGGCCGCGCCCACGGCGTCGCGCAGCGGGTTGAAAATTCCCGGCGTGGCGGCGATCACATCGGTGCTTTTCAGAAACTCAGGATTGCCGGCGAGATCGCCGACACGGCCGCCGGCCTCCTGCACGATCAGCGCGCCTGCAGCGAGATCCCATCCCTGCGCGCCCATCACGCAAAGCCCGTCGAGGCGTCCCGCAGCGACATAAGCCAGGTCAAGCGCAGAGCTCCCGATGCAACGCACGCCCCCGCAGCGCGCACTCATTGCGGCCGACACTGCGATGTGCCATGCCATGTGCGGACTTCCCGGGCGCGGGACCACGGTGCTCACCAACGCGTCGGCAAGTGCCGCACACGCCGAGACATGGATGGGCACGCCGTTCAATGATGCACCGTGCGCAGCCACCGCCGCAAAAAGCTCATCGCGCACGGGGTCGAGCACGACGGCATGCGAGATCCGGGCACCATGCACCAATGCCAGCGCCACTGCGTAATGGGGATACCGGTGCGCGAAATTGGCGCTGCCATCGATGCCGTGCACGATCCATTTGTAGCCGCTGCCTTCGCGGGCGCCTGCGATCTCCGCCGATTCCTCGCCCAATATCGCGTAATGAGGAAAGGAGGCGCGTAGCGTCGCCACGATCGCGTCCTCGGCCTCGGCTCTGCTGGCCAGCGCGAGATCGTTGGCATTGACGTGTGCCGGCAGCCGCTGCAGATCGCGCGCCGCGGCGACGATCACCGACGCGGCACGGCGCGCGGCGCGGACCGCTACGTCGATGATGGCGTCGCTTTGCACGGCTCGAAATTACTCGCGACCACCGGCATGCAGCGCTTCCTGTTCCAGCAGGAGGTAAGTGCCGTACGCGTTGGTGCGGTTTGCCTGCTCGAACGCGGGCAGGGCGTTGAACTGCGACCAGTCCGTATTCGCATACGCCTCGTCGAAGGGCTGCAACTCGTCCACCGCGCGCCCCATGGCCGCACGCAGATAGGTAAGGTAGTCTCGGGTGAGGGCCAGGTCGCGGGTCACATTGCGCGATGCGGGGCCGTGACCGGGCACCGCCACGACAGGATTCACCGCGATCATCTTGTCCAGCGCCTTGAGCCAGCCCTTGCTGTCGGCCGTGCCGACGAAAGGCACGCGTCCGGCGAACACGAGATCGCCCGCGAAAAGCACCCGGTCATCGACGACGTACAACAGGATATCTTCCGGCGAATGCGCCCCTTCGGAATAAAGGATGCGAAACTGCATCCCGCCGAAGCGAAAATCGGTATCGCCATCGAGCCACACGTCCGGCGGCACGACGCGCGTGCTGGCGTCCACCCAGGGGGCGAGATCATTGCGCCGCTGCGCGAGCCGCTCGGTGGCCTGGCCGGAGCGCAAGTAGGCCTCGGCCTTGCGTTGCGCCCAGATCTCGGCGCCCGACGCCTTGAGCTCCTGCAGGCCGTAGATATGGTCCGCGTGGTAGTGCGACACGATGACCCGCTTGATGGGCAAGGGCGTGATTTTGCGGATGGCTGCAATCATGGCGCGTCCCAACGGAGGGGTGCCCAGCGCGTCGAAGGCGATGACTCCGTCCGGGGTCACCACAAACCCCGCGTTCGACATGAAGCCCTTGTTCGAAGCGCTCGCCATGCCGGCTTCGCCCTCGAAGAACCAGCAATGCTCGGAAAGCCGCTGCGGCGTGAGCACAATCTCATCGGCCGCCCGTGCAGTCGTCGTGGCCAACGCCGATAGCAGCAGCGCTGCATGGAACCATCGCGGAAGGAGCGAACCCATCGCGATCATTCTACCCGGGCGCCTTCACCGTACTCCCGACCGCGTGCGGCTGCGGCCGTCACGCGGTAAAATCGCCCTTCGAATCCGGAACGCCATCATGAACAGTGTCGATCTCGAAGTATTGAAGCGCAGCACGCAATGGCTGGAAGCGGGCTACCGGGTCCTGCTGGTGACGGTGGTACGCACGTGGGGCAGCTCACCGCGCCCGGAAGGGGCGATGCTCGCCATTCGCGGCGACGGCCTGGTGGAAGGCTCGGTATCGGGAGGCTGCATCGAGGACGATCTCGTCGACCGGGTGCGACGCGAAGGCATGACGGCAGCTTCGTGCGAAGCCGTGACGTACGGCGTATCCGCGGACGAAGCGCGGCGCTTCGGCCTGCCTTGCGGCGGCACCATCGAGCTCGTGGTCGAGCCGTTGTCCGGGCGCTCGCGGCTTCCGGAGCTCCTCGCCGGTGTTTCGGGCGGCAAGCTCGTCACACGCACGCTCGACCTGGTGACCGGCGCAGCCACGCTATCATCGGCGCGAGCCGCCGATGGACTGACTTTCGACGGACGCACCCTTGTCACCATCCATGGTCCGCGGTATCGGATGCTCGTGATCGGCGCCTCGCAGCTTTCCAAGTATCTGGCGCAGATCGCCGTCGGGCTCGACTATCAGGTGACCGTCTGCGACCCGCGCGCCGAGTACTTCGAGACCTGGGACGTGCCCG
>JBDUCE010000262.1:0-4517 GCA_040003635.1 Betaproteobacteria bacterium | reverse complement strand
TCGATCTTAAGGGCTGCGCGAAATGGCGCTATAGGGCGGAGGGCGCTCGGAGCGTAGGACGATGCCGCACGGGAACAACAGGGCAATGGCCGGCGGAGGCGGCAGGAAGAGCGTCGCCGGCGGTTGGCCAATTTCACAAATCCGGCTAAACTGACGGCCCCGCGCGTTCGTGCGGGCAATGCTATCGCCGGGCCGTTAGCTCAGCTGGTAGAGCAGCGGACTCTTAATCCGTTGGTCGTAGGTTCGATCCCTACACGGCCTACCAATCCCTACTGGCATTGCCGGGTTAGCGCGCGCTGACCCGCTTTACGTTTGCGCCTTGTTCGTGCGACCGGTTTCGGCCATAGAGCGACTAACGATCCGTTTATCGGTTGACGTTTAACGCGCTGCGTTATATATTCGCCCGTGATCCTCTCGTTTCGATGCTTGGAAACTCAAGGACTTTACAGCGGCAAGCGTGCCAGGCGTTTTGCCAGCATCGAGCGGGTGGCGACACGTAAACTGCAGATGCTCGATGATGCGCTGCAACCGGCTGACTTGGCCGCGCCGCCGGCGAACCGCCTTGAAGCGTTGAAAGGCGATCGACGCGGCCAGCACGGCATCCGCATCAACGACCAGTGGCGCATATGTTTTGTGTGGACGCCGGCGGGTCCCGAAAAGGTAGAGAGTGTCAATTACCATTGAGCAGGAATAATCATGGGCAAGACTGCAGAAATCATGAACAAGATGCGCCCGATTCACCCGGGCGAGGTCCTCCGCGAAGAGTTCATGGAGCCGCTTGGCCTTTCCGCCAACGCGCTGGCAATGGCACTACGCGTCCCCGCGCCACGCATTAACGACGTGGTGCGCGAGCGGCGCGGGGTCAGTCCCGATACGGCTTTGCGGCTCGCCCGGTATTTGGGCACCACGCCGCAGTTTTGGGTGAACCTTCAGGCCAGTTACGATCTGAAAGTAACGCTGAAGGAGAGAGGTGGAAGGATCAAGCAGGAAGTGTTGCCGCGCGCGGCCTGACAACGGCCCGGATGCGGCCGTTGCGTTGGGTAGGTGTAAGCAAGCGTTTACAAGCCGCGAGCCTCCCGTCCAGCGGGAGCGACCCTCGCACCACACCAACAACCCAAACTTACCTGCGACGCTCTACCGCGTGCAATCTAGCGCGGCGGCCTGAGGTACAACAGCGCCCCGCACGATTCCGATGCCGCAGGGCACGAAATGGTGCCATCGGCCGAAGCGTTGCGAATGTTGACGTAATAGGTTCGGCCGGCCTGCAACTCGGCGTAGCCAAGGCTCGAGGGACCGAGGGTGAACAGGCCGGCGAAGGACGAGCCATTGGCAGTCAACACCGGCCCGTTGTTTCCCGTAACGTCCTGGGCCCGAAAATCGCAGGCAAAGCGCGACACCGTGACGTCGCGCGGGATGGGGCCCCCGGCGTACTCGGCGACGTCGATGCGACCCGAGCCCGATGCACTCGCGCCTGGCGGAATCGTGAACCGTCCGACCCAGACGCCGTTCCACGCAAATCCCGGCGGTGGCGAGCTGACGGAATACAGGATGGTCTCCGTCCACGGGATGGCGCTATACAGGAGCGACGGATAGGCACCGCAGAAATCGAGAGCCGGCGACGCGCTGGCAACCCAATTTATCGACACCGATACCGGAGCGCTCGCGCCGCCGCGGTTGGCTGCGACCAGGGAGTAGCTGCGCGTTCCCGACACCGTCTCCGAAACGTAACAGGTGCTGGAGTCGCTGCTGCATCCCGTCCATGAATAGCTGCCCGGCAGGTTCGTGCACGACGCGCTCAACACCGCGGTGGTGTCGATCACGGGCATGGTGCCCACGGTGGTGACCGCAATCGTGCAGACCGGAGGCGGCAAGGGCGCTGCGGCAGTGCGCCAGGCAACATTTACTGCGGCGGCCGGGCCGCTGCCGTTGGCGTTACGGGCGGTGACTCCATAGGTGATTACGCCCGGCGTGTCCGAGCGCGCGGTACAGCTTGCGTTGCCACTCGAGCATCCCGACCAGACGTAGCCCGTCGGTGCCCCCGAGCAACTCGCCGTCAGTACGACGTTCGTGCCCACGACGGGACTGGCGCTGCTCGCCGCGATCGTGCACTGCGGCACCGCCCCCGGCGAGACGGCGGTGGGCGAGCACATGGCTACCGGCATTGCGCCCGGGCCGTAGCCTTCCGCGATATAGCCCTTGGCCGTCATGGTGTTCTGGATCGCTGCCGAAGTGGTGTAGCGGTGATTGGAATCGGTGCGGCCATTCCAGGCGCGGTAGATGGGCACGCTTCCTGCCGGACACGAGCCCGTGTTCAGGTTGGGCAGATAGACCTGAAACACATTGCTCGATTCGAGCAACCACGCTTCGGGCCACATTGCGCGCACCGCATTGCACTCGGCGGGTGAAGCCGAATAGAAGTGCGAGTCGAGACCGAATTGCGGATTGCCATAGAACCGGCACACCGGGGTGGTGCCGGCCGCGGACGTGGCTGCGTCGATCACCGTGAAGCGCTCGCCGGTCCGCTGCCATCCGGTGAAAAAACCGCTGTCGAGTTTGGCGATCTCGTTGCCGTCGGCGGTGACGAAATAGTGATCGAAGGTGGCGTGGTAATACTCGATCACCTCGACCAGCGCGGCGTTGGCGATGTGCGGCGCGAGCATTGCCACGAGGAAGACAGACCAGGCTGCACGCCGGAGATAATTCCGCACCATCCGGAAACCTCCCTTTTTTACCGCCTCTTGCGGGTGAGGAAAATGTCGCATTGCACACGGACCACCATCCGTGAGGAAGAGTTCCGGTGACCATCGGAACCTCACCGGATCGCCTGGCATTCGCGTCGAGTCTTCGGCATCTCGATCCAACGTGAAAGACATCCCGCGCGCTCGCGCACGTCCCACGCGGCGCGGCGGCGACGGCGTGACCGACGTGCACTTTCAGCCGACCGAGAGCAGATCGTATCGGGCCGGAATCCTGTATCGTTTTTGACCGCGGTTCACCGGGCGCGGAGACCCCTTGTCTCCAACCGGCGAGAACCGCTAACATGGTCGGCCCGCCACCCCCAGCGCCCCTCCCAATGCGGATCCGGATCCATCCGTGGATTGCCTCGGCCGGCGTCGCCGTCACCGTTGCCGGCATCGCGATCCTGTTGCGCGCATCCTTCACCCCGATCTGGGGCAATCGGCTCGCTTTTCTTTTCTCGTTCCCTGCGGTGGTGATCGCCGCGTGGTATGGCCACCGGCTCGGTGGCCTGATCTGCACCGGAATGCTGGCGATCGCCGGCTTCTATTACATGCACCCGTTCGAAGGGGTCGATGCGCTTGGCGCCGAGGACTTTCTTGCAGCGGCGCTGTTCACGGTGTTCGGAGCCATCATCTCCTCGATCGTTGGCCGGCTCCAGAAACAGATTGAAATATCCGAAGATCTCGCCCGGGCCGCGCGGGAAGCCGATGGCGCGCGTCGCGCGGTGCTCGAAAGCATCCACAACGGCTTCTTCGTCCTGAACGGCGAGTGGAAAATTACTTACATCAACACCCAGGCCGAGCGGATGGTCGGTGCGGCGCCCGGAACGCTGCTCGGGCGCAACTTCTGGGAGCTTTATCCCACCCTCCTCGGGACCCCGCTCGAGGCGTGCTATCGCCGGGTGGCAAGCACCGGCGGTGTCGAGCAGATCGAGAATTTTTACGCGCCATTGGGCAAATGGTTCGAGGGCCGGGTGTCCGCCGCGGCTGGCGGTGCCGTTTCGGTGATGTTCCAGGACGTGACCGAGCAAAAGCGGATGGTGGATGCGCTGCGGCAATCACGCTCGACCCTCGAGGTCATCATCGAAGGCACCGACGAATTCATCTATACCAAGGATCTCGAAGGCCGGTTCACGCTGGTCAACCGCGCGCTCCAGCGGCTGCTCCAGAAAAGCAGCGACGAGCTCATTGGCAAGACCTTGGCCGAGGTGCTGCCGGATCCGAGCCTCGGCGTGGTCATCGCCGAAAGCGATCGCCGGGTCATGCAGTTGGGAAGCGCCGAGACCGTGGAAGAAACGGTGGCGACGCCGGTGGGCACCAACGTCTACCTCACCACCAAATCGCCCCGGCTCGACGAGCAGGGCAAGGTGATCGGGATGATCGGCGTGGCCACCGACATCACCGCCCGGAAGCGCATCGAGTCGGAGCTTCGCAGCGCACGCGACGTCCTCGCTACGGAGGTCGTCGAGCGAACGTCGGAATTGATCGAGCTCTCGCATCACCTCATCCAGGTGACGGAGACCGAAAAGGCCAGGCTTGCTGCCGAGCTGCACGATGCGCTGGGGGGCTCACTCACCACGCTGGGGCTCTCGCTCGTTCGGCTCAAAGGCCGATCGGAGCCGGTGGATGCCCCGCGCGCGGCGGCTTTCGCCCAAGTGGAGGCGACATTGCAGGAAGTGGTGTCGATGACGCGCCGCATCATCGGCGATTTGCGCCCGGTGACACTCGATACCCTGGGTCTCGTGGCGACGCTGCAGGATCACGTCGACCGCTGGTCCC
>JBDUCE010000261.1:0-4519 GCA_040003635.1 Betaproteobacteria bacterium | reverse complement strand
CGGGATTCGGCTGCGGTGAGTTCGATGATGAAGGCCGCTATCTCGAAGCGAATTTCGCCGAGCTTACGATCATCAGCGTCTATCTGCCTTCGGGCTCTGCCGGGGCGCACCGACAGGCGTCGAAATTTCGTTTCCTCGAGGAGTTCCTGCCGCATCTGCGCAAGCTTCGCCGCGCCGGTCGCGAGATTATCCTGTGCGGCGACTGGAACATTGCGCACCAGCCGATCGATCTCAAGAACTGGCGCAGCAACCAGAAGAATTCCGGATTCCTGCCGGAAGAGCGCGCCTGGTTGACCCAGGTCTTGGCCGAGGTCGGCTTTGTCGACGTCTTCCGGCAGGTCGACCCGCGTCCCGAGCAGTACACGTGGTGGTCCAACCGCGGCGAGGCGTGGGCGAAAAACGTCGGCTGGCGCATCGATTACCAGATCGCGACGCCCGGCATCGCGGCCCGCGAGCACGCCGCCCGGATCTACACCACGCGGCGCTTCAGCGACCACGCGCCGCTCATCATCGATTACGACTACGAATTGCGATAACGCGATGCAGCCTGCGTTCCCCGTGCCTCGCGCGTTGCGCTGACGGCCCCCTCACGTGTTGCGCCTCACCAACCTCGTGCTCGCGCGCGGCGCCAAGCGATTGCTCGACGGCGCGGCGCTCACCGTGCACGCCGGACACAAGGTCGGCGTCGTCGGCCCCAACGGCGCCGGAAAATCGAGTCTCTTTGCACTGCTGCGCGGCGAAATGCTGCCCGAAGCCGGCACTGTGGACCTGCCGCCCGGCTGGACCATTGCGCACGTCGCGCAGGAGACTCCAGCCGTCGACCGTCGGGCGCTCGAGTTCGTACTCGACGGCGACCAGGAGCTGCGGTCGATCGAAGCGGCACTTGGCCATGCCCAGCACGACACCGGCGACGCCGAACGTGACGGCAATGTGTTGGCGGAGCTTCATCATCGGTTCGACGCTGTCGGCGGCTATTCCGCTCGCGCGCGTGCCGGGATGCTGCTTTCGGGCCTCGGCTTTTCCGCCGATCGACACGATGATCCGGTCGGGAGCTTTTCCGGCGGTTGGCGCATGCGCCTCAACCTCGCCCAGGCATTGATGTGTCGCTCGGATCTGCTGCTGCTGGACGAGCCCACCAATCATCTCGATCTCGATGCCGTCATGTGGCTCGAGGATTGGCTCGCGCGCTATCCGGGCACGCTCCTCCTCATCACCCATGACCGCGATTTCCTCGATGCCGTGGCGGGCATGATCGTTCATTTCGATGCGCAGAAACTCAAGTCCTACACCGGCAATTATTCACAGTTCGAGCGCGAGCGCGCGGGGCAGCTCGCCTTGCAACAGGCCACGTTTGTCAAGCAGCAGCGGCAGATCGCGCACCTGCAATCGTTCGTTGACCGCTTCCGCGCCAAGGCAACCAAGGCAAAGCAGGCGCAAAGCCGCATCAAGGCCCTCGAGCGCATGGAGCGCATCGCCGCCGCCCACGTCGACAGCCCATTCGAGTTTGTTTTTCCGCCCGTCGACGTCGCCGCCCGCCAATTGGTGCGACTCGAGCACGCGACCATCGGCTATGGCGCCTCCCCCGTGTTGGAGAATCTCGAGTGGACCATCCTGTCGGGTGATCGCATCGGGTTGCTGGGCCCCAACGGCGCCGGCAAATCGACCTTGCTCAAGGCCGTCGCGGGAATGCTCGCTCTGGCGAAGGGCGAGCGTCATGCTGCGCAAGGACTTCGCATCGGCTACTTTGCGCAGCACCAGCTCGAGGCACTGCGCGCCGACGAGACCCCGCTCTGGCATCTGCAAAGGCTGGAGCCGGGAACGCGCGAGCAGGCGTTGCGGGATTTTCTCGGCGGCTTCGACTTTCGCGGCGACATGCCGTCGACGCCCGTGCGCACCTTTTCCGGCGGGGAAAAGGCACGCCTCACCCTCGCCTTGCTGGTGCGCCAGCGCCCGAACCTGTTGTTGCTCGACGAGCCCACCAATCATCTCGACATCGAGATGCGCGAGGCACTCGCCGAAGCGTTGCAGGATTACGAGGGGGCGCTGATCGTGGTGGCGCACGACCGCCATCTGTTGCGCGCGACCACGGATGCGCTATGGCTGGTCGCCGACGGCCGGGTGGCGCCCTTCGACGGCGACCTCGACGATTACCGCGACTGGGTCCTGGGACAGGGCCGTCGGGCAGCGAGTGGAGCCGCCAGTCCGAACGACAGCGCCGGCACGCCGGCCGACCGCCGCGAGCAGCGTCGCGCCGAAGCGCAGGCGCGACAGAAGCGCTTCGGAGAGCGCAAACCGCTCGCGGACAAGCTCGCGCGCATCGAGAGCGAGATGGCGGCGCTTGTCACCGAGAAGCAGGCCCTGGAAACGTGGCTCGCGAGGGAGGATGCGTACGGCGACGCCAACCGTGAGTTGCTCAAGACGCGGATCGCGCGCCAGGGCGATCTCACCTGGCAACTCGCGCGGATGGAAACCGACTGGCTGAGCGTTTCGGAAGCACTCGAAAAGATTGCCGAACGCGGCGACGAGGATTGAGGCTGCAACATGGCCAGCGCGATGCCTGGTGCGCCGTCATCTCTACTCCGCGCCGCGTCCCGGCCGGTGGAAGAGATAGCACGCGAAGCCCAACGTATCGCGGCCCCAGCGCAGGTAGCCATCGCGCCAGCGCCGGATGCGCTCGAGCATGGCCTGAACATCAGGATCGCCCGGCTGCTCGCCGGCATAGCTTTCGATCGACCGCGAATACTTCCATTCGTATTCGTCCCATTCATCGACCGACGAGGTGGCGGCGTGCATCGGCACCAGCCCGGCGTCGATCCCCGACTGCACATTGCCCCGATGGTCGAGATAGCGGACATCGCGGCCACCGAGGAGGGCGAGGTAATCGGGATGCGGTTTCCTGCGCCAATACGCTTCGCCGATCAGAAGGTAGCCGCCGGGCTTGGTCCAACCCTTGAGCTTGTTGCAAATCCCCGGCATCCCGCCCGCGATGCCTCCGGCGCCGAGCATGACGGTCAGGTGAAACGTTTCGGGGTCGGCCTCGAAGTCACGGATGTCCGCATTCTCGAGATGAAGTTTGCCCAGGGCGCCCGTCCATTCGGCACGTTCGCGCGCCGCGTCGAGCATCAGCGACGAGTAATCCACGGCGATCACCGTCGCCCCGAACTTCTCGATGATGCGCAGCGACAATTCGGCGCGGCCGCAGCCGAGATCGACCACGCGCGAGGAAGCATCGAGGGGCAGCAGGTCGAGCAGACGCTCGATCTTGGTGGTCGAGATCGGGTTGCAGTAATCGTGATCGCGATGGGCGATCGCGCTGAATTTGTGGGTGTTCATGGCGTTCGCTGGACCTCGGGATGCTCGTTCCAGGGCGCGACGCGCCACAGTAAAACCATGCCCGGCAGCGCCAGCACCATGCAGATCAGGAAAAAGGTGTACCACCCGGTTTGCTCGACGAGCCAGCCCGTCGAAGCATTGACCACGGTGCGCGGCACGGCCGTCAGGCTCGTGAACAGCGCAAACTGGGTGGCGGTATAACGCGGATCGGTGGCCCGTGCAATGTACGCGGTGAACGCGGCCGTTCCCAACCCGACGCCGAGCGCCTCGAAGCCGATCACCAGCGCCAGGAGCACCGTATCGGGACGATTCTCCCGCGCAAGATAAGCGAAGCCGAGGATCGACACCACCTGCACGACCCCGAACAGCCACAGCCCGCGATTGATGCCGATCCGCAGCATCCAGATCCCGCCGAGGAGTCCGCCGAGGAGCGCCGGCCACAATCCCGCGTTCTTGGCCACCAGACCGATCTGGGTCTTGGTGAATCCGAGGTCGATGTAAAACGGTGTCGCCAGTGCGGTCGCCATGCTATCGCCCAGCTTGTAGAGAAAAATGAACGCCAGCACCAGCATCGCCTGCCGGGCGCCACGGCGCGCGATGAACTCACGAAACGGCTCGACCACGGCGGCCTTGAGCGTCCTGGGCGCGGCACTCGCGAGCCGGGGCTCATCCACGATCAGGGTGAGTGCAATACCGGGCAGCATGAACAGTGCGGTGATCGCAAAGACGCTTTGCCACGGCAAGTGGTCGGCCAGGATCAGCGCCAGGGCGCCGGGGATGAGCGATGCAATGCGATACGCGTTCACATAAATGGCATTGCCCAGGCCAAGCTCGATATCGGGGAGGATTTCGCGCCGATAAGCGTCGATCACGATGTCCTGGCTGGCACTGAAAAAGGCCACCGCGGTGCACAGATAGGCGATCGACCACAGATCCTGTTGCGGATGCAGTTGGCCGAAGCCCGGCACCGACAGGAGCAGCGCGACTTGGGTGATCAGCATCCATCCGCGCCGGCGGCCGAGCATGGGCAATGCGTAGCGGTCGAGCAGCGGCGACCAGAGGAATTTCCAGGTGTATGGCAACTGGATGAGCGCGAACAGGCCGATGGATTTCAGATCCACGTGCTCGGTGCGCAGCCATGCCGGCACGAGGTTGATCAGGATGTAGAGCGGCAGGCCCGAGGAGA
>JBDUCE010000009.1:0-15432 GCA_040003635.1 Betaproteobacteria bacterium | reverse complement strand
CGCCGGGCAGAAAGTGCCTGGCCCCTTGAGGCCGCATATCGCCTGTCCCACCACCGCCGGAACAGGCTCCGAAACGACCGGCATTGCGATTTTTAACCTGCAGTCCATCAACGCCAAGACGGGCATCATTTCGCGTCGATTGATTCCGACGATTGCGCTCGTCGACCCCGCGGTGACAACATCATTGCCGCGCAATGCGATGGCCGCGAGCGGGTTCGATTGCATGAGTCACGCGCTCGAATCGTTGACTGCCCGCGCGTGGCCGCGCCGTCTCAATCCCGCGCACGGTAGCAATCGTCCGGTATCGCAGGGGGCCAACCCGTTCTCCGACATGCTGGCGGCCGAGGCGCTCAAAAGCGTCGGCAAGTTCCTGGTGCGCGCGGTCGACGATGCTTCCGATCACGAGGCGCGCAGCGAGATGATGTATGCCGCGATGCTCGCCGGCATCGCGTTCAATGCCGCCGGGTGCCATCTGCCTCATGGCCTTTCCTACGCGGTGTCGGGGCTGGCCAAGGACTGGCACGTGCCCGGATACCCGGAGGGCAAAAGCCTGGTGCCGCACGGAATGGCCGTCGTGCTGAACAATCCGTCGGTATGGCGATTCACCGCGTCCGCGTGCCCGGAGCGCCATCTGCACGGTGCGCAATGCCTGGGCGCGGAGATGCGCGATTCGAGCGCACTCGACGCCGGCGAAATTCTCGCGCAACGCGTGATCGAGCTCATGCAGGCGACGGGAATGCCCAATGGGCTGTCCGCGCTCGGCTTCGACGCGTCACGCCTCGAGGCGCTTGCATCGGGCGCCGAGCCGCAATACCGGGTGATGAAAAACGCGCCAAAGGATGTGGGACGGGCGGAGCTCTTGGGATTGTTCCGCGCCGCATTGCACTATTGGTGAGTCGCAGGATGATTCGTGCCTGGCCGTCCCTTGCCGTTGCCATGCCGATAAGCCGGCGATAAGATGGACCTGCAAGGCGATTTGTCGAGGCACGTCCTGCTACGCATCCGTTGCAATTCCGGCACCCTCGCTGCCAGGCTGTCGAACCGGCAGTCACCGGCGGCGAAACGGCGCCCCATTGAAGCCGAGACCCAGGGAGAGATCAATATGGCAACGAAGGCTCTGTTTTTGGTAATTGCGGTATCCGCCACCCTGTTCGGGTGCTCGCCCGCCCCCATGCGCTCGATGGACCACACACCCTGCAACGAGGGAACGTGTTTCATCGACGTCTCGGTCAACGACTGCAAGATTGCAGTCGATCCGACGGAAAGGCATATTGCCCGACCCAACAAAGAGGCGGTGATCCATTGGAGCATGGATATGGCCTCGTACATGGCCTACCGGTTCGCCGAGAACGGCATTGCATTCGAAAGGAACCCGGACAATGAGTTTCATGATCGCGGCCACTCTCATTTTGGCAAGCACTTCGTCTGGACTGACAAGAACAGCCTGCCGGGCAATTACAAATACACCGTCAACGTGGTCAGGCGATTCAGCGGCGAACCGTGCCCTCCCCTTGACCCCTCTGTCTTCAACGATTAATCAGCAGAGAGGGCGCGTTCGCTGACCGGAGGCCGCGGGCTCAGGGGCTTTCCAACCATCTTCGCGCCTCGAGAATCGCCTCGTCGTACGACAGCGCACGCCCGGCGCTGTCGGCGGCGGCGAACGCCGACGCATCGAGCGCTGCGTGCGCCTTGCCGATCAACGGTTCGAGAAATGCCGTGTCCGCTGCATCGCGGTGGATTCCCGTGTACCCCATCTGCGCTTCCGCCATTCCAAAAAACCGCGCCGCGCGCTCCCAGTCCGCGCAGAACACCGCAAGGCCGGCACAGACTTCGAGGACGCTCTGCCCCGCCGGCCGCGAGCCGATCGCCCCGGCGATCGCCAACGCTTCCAGCAGCATCGCGCGGGCGCGGTCCCGCTCTCCGCGACTGATCGATACCATGGCGAGATTGAGGAGGCCCACGGCGATGACCTCGCGATCCCCGAGTTCCCGGGCCAGGGTCAGGACGCGGCCGAACAAGGGTTCTGCTTTATCCAGCTCGCCTTCGACGCGATGCAGCTGCGCCAGCGCGTTGCAGGCGCCCGCGAGCTCCCGCTTGTTGTCCTGCTCCCCGGCCAGGGCCAACGCTTCCTCCAGATACCCGCGCGCCATCTTCAGATTACCTTGGCCGAGTAATGCCATACCGAGCGGCTGAAGCACCCGCGCGAAGCGGCCCTTGTCTTCAGTCTCGCGCGCGATCGACAGGCTTTCCTCCAGGTATCCCTGCGCTTCCGCGTAGCGGCCCATGTAAGAGCAAAACTGGCCCGCGTCCGCCAGCACCCGGGCGCGGTTCAGGCTGCGCTCCTGCGCTCCGACGCGCGCGAGCGCCTCCACGGTCACCCGATGACCCAGCCCCAGCAACCCACGGTTGAACCAGTACGGCTTGACGAAATAAGCCAGTCGCACACCGGCGTCGGCACCCTCCTCCGCGTGATCGCACCACGCATGAGCGGCCAGGATGTTTTCACGCTCCATGTCGAGCCGCGCCAGCGACTCTCCCTGGTGGGGTCCGTTGAGCTCGGGCCGCGCCTTTTCCGCCAGCGCCAGGAAGAAGCGCAAATGCTGCGTGCGGGCTCGGCCGCCCTCACCTGATTCATCCAGTCGTTCCTGCGCGTATTGCCGCACCGTTTCCAGCAAGCGGTAGCGCTCGCCTTGAGCCTCCATCGCCACCAGCGATTTCTCGACCAGGCGAGTCAGGAGATCGAGCACGTCTACCTGGTCGAGGTCGCCGCCTGCGCCGACCGCTTCGGCCGCCTCGAGCGTCCAGCCGCCGGCAAAAACCGACAGTCGCCGAAAAAGCGCGCGCTCGTGATCGGTGAGCAGATCGAAGCTCCAGTCGATCAAGGCGCGCAATGTCTGCTGGCGCGGAAGTGCCGTCCGATCGCCGCCGGTCAACAAGCGGAAGCGGTCGCCGAGACGCGCGGCGATCTGCATCACCGAAAGCGCCCGCACCCGCGCCGCGGCGAGCTCGATCGCCAGCGGAATGCCATCGAGGTGGTGACAGATATCAGCCACGGCGACCGCATTCTCCGACGTCACCTGAAACGCCGGTTGGACCGCGACGGCGCGCTCGATGAACAGGCGCACCGCCTCGTACTGCAGCAGCATTTCGGCCGTGACGACGGCGCGCGCGTCGGGGATGGCGAGCGCCGGAACCGGATACGTCGTCTCCCCCGCCAGATGCAAAGGCTCGCGGCTGGACGCGAGAACCTTCAATCGCGAGCCCGCTTGCAGCAGTTGCTTCGCCAGGTCGGCGCAGGCGTGGAGCAGATGCTCGCAGTTGTCGAGGATCAGCAGCAGTTCTTTGTCATGAACGTACTTGACCAGTGCCTCCAGCACCGGCCGCCCGGCTGCTTCCTTGACGCCGAGCACTGAAGCGACCGTCTGCGCCACACGTGATGCGTCAGTAAGCGGTGCCAGCTCGACGAACCACACGCCATCCGCAAAGAGGTCGATCGCATCGGCGGCAAGCTGCAGCGACAGCCGCGTCTTGCCGAGGCCCCCGACTCCGCACAACGTCAACAGGCGGGTAGCGAGCAGCAGCTTCCCGGCCTGGGCCAGATCGCGCTCGCGTCCAACGAACGAGGTCATCTGCTGCGGCAGGTTGTTCGGCGTCGCTTCCAGCGAGCGCAGCGGCGGAAAATCATTGCGCAACTGCGGATGAACGAGCTGGTAGACGTGCTCGGCACTCGCCAGGTCGCGCAGCCGGACAGCGCCCAGATCGCGCAAGGCGACACCTGCAGGCAAGCGGTCGCCCACCAGGGTGGCGACGGCTTGCGACAGCAACACCTGGCCGCCATGCGCGGTGCCCATGATCCGGGCCGCACGGTTCAGCACGGTGCCGAAGAAGTCGTTGTCGCGACGCTCGACCGCGCCCACGTGCAACCCGCAGCGCACCCGGAGCGCGAGGCCGTGGGTCGCTTGCGGATCAGCGAGCGCATGTTGCAATTCCAGCGTTGCCGCGACGGCATCGAGGGGATCCTCGAACACGGCATGGGCGCCATCGCCGATCATCTTCACCACCACCCCGCGATGGCGTTCCACGACCCCGCGCACGATCGCATCGTGGCATGCCAACGCCGGGCCCATTTGGTCCGGCTGCTGCTCCCAAAGGCGGGTGCTGCCCTCGATGTCGGTGAAAAGAAAGGTTGCGAGGGAGAATGGCGCTTGCACGGCGGTGTTCTTCTGGACGTCGCCTTCCGGGGTTCAAGTCTACCGTCCGGACGAGGACTGCACTAGCGGCGCGCCCGATCACCCTTTGGTGCGCGGGCGCCGGCGCGGGTCGCAAGCGCCCTCAAGGAGGAAGTTGCCACGGCTTGAGGTACAGTATCCGGCCTTTTATAGACATCCCACTGCATGGACCATAACCTGGTGACCGACATCGCCGTCTGCATCATCGCGGCGTGGGTCGTGGCGGTGGCCAGCCAGGTCGCGCGGCAGCCCCTGTTGCTCGCCTACCTGGTCGCGGGATTCGCCATCGGACCCAACGGCTTCAAGTGGGTCACCGACGCCGGGACGATTCAGCTCATCTCCAACATCGGCTTGAGCCTGCTGCTGTTCATGATCGGCCTGGAGATCGATCTCAAGCGGATGATCAGCGCCGGCAGGATTATTACGGTCACCGCCGCTTCCCAGGTCTTCGGCTGCGTGGCGCTCGGGTGGCTCTTCTTCGGATTGGTCGGGCTGGCGAGCGGATGGCTGGAGGCGCTCTACCTCGCCGTTGCGGTGGCGTTAAGCAGTACCGTCATTATCGTCAAGCTTCTCTACGACAAGCGCGAGCTCGACACTCTGGCCGGACGGCTGACCCTTGGCGTGCTGGTATTGCAGGACCTGTTTGTCATTATTTTCCTGGCGCTGCAACCGGATCTCAAGCATCCCGCCGTCGGCGTATTCGTCATCGCCGGACTGAAGGTGCTGTTGCTGGGCGGGGTCGCTTATGCGGTCAGCCGATTTATCCTCCCGCCGATTTTTCGCTTTGTGGCGCGGCAGCCGGAGCTCGTTCTGGTGGGCGCGCTCGCATGGTGCTTCGCGCTGGCCGGCTTCGCCCGGTATCTCGACCTGTCACCCGAAATGGGCGCCCTCATCGCCGGGGTCATGGTTTCCACCTTTCCCTACACCCTCGACGTCATCGCCAAGGTCACCAGCCTTCGCGACTTCTTCGTCACGTTGTTTTTCGTAGGGCTGGGCATGACCATTCCCATGCCCACCTGGAATTTCGCCCTCTGGACGCTCGTGGTGAGCGCGTTCGTGATCGTGAGCCGGTTGGTCACGGTTTTTCCGGTATTGCACGCCCAGCACCTCGGTCATCGCGTGAGCTTCCTGCCGGCGGTGAATCTGTGCCAGATCAGCGAGCTTTCTCTCGTGCTGCTGGCACTCGGCAAGATGAGCGGTGATGTTTCCGACAAATCGATGAGCGTGGTGGCGTTTGCGTTTGCCTTTCTGGCGGTCGATACGACGTACGTGGTGGCGAAAAGCGGCCTTCTCCTGCGCAAGGTTTCGCCGTGGCTCACCAGATTGGGTTTCGCCGACCTGCCGGTGGAAGTCCCCGAGACCGCGACGAGCGAAAAATCCGCACGCATCTTCCTGCTCGGTTTCTCTTGGACGGCAAGCTCCCTGCTGGAGGAGATCCGGCGGCAAAAGCCGGAGCTCCTGCAGGAGCTGCGCGTGGTCGACTTCAATCCCATGGTGATCGAAAGGCTGCGGCAACGCGGCATACGGGTGATCTACGGCGATATCAGCCAACGCGACACCCTCGTTCATACTGGGCTGGCGCAGGCTGAAATCATCGTCTGCTCGCTGCCCGACATGGTGTTGCGAGGCGCGAACAATCGCAAGCTGTTACAACAGCTGCAGGAGTTGAGCCCGAATGCGCAAATCATCGTTCACGCCGAAAAGCTGGCCGAGGCCGCAGCGCTGTACGCCGCTGGAGCAAGCTATGTCAGTGCGCCGCGCCTGCTCGAAGCCAATGAATTGCTGCGTGCCATCGAAGCCGCCGATTCGGCTCTTCTTGGTGAAAAGCGGGCCGGCCAGCTGCGGCTGCTCGAGGCGCGTGACGAAGTAATTCCGTAACCGGACCGGCGCTGCGCCTTGAACGAGGCGCACCGGCGCGCATCATTGGACCGCGAAAACAACCGGCTCGGCGCCCTCTGCGCTGGTGCTTTCGCCAAGCCCGATCAGGCCGTGACCGACCAGCACGGTTTCTTCCCGCCGCAGATGCAGCTCGGGCTGCGCATCGAAGCGCACGTAGGTACCATTGGCCGATTCGTCGATCAGGACGAAATTGCCTTCGTACAGGTGAACGCGCGCATGGCGGCGTGACGCGGCGCGCGCGGTCACGACCAGATCGTTCTGCGGGGCGCGGCCGACGTGCAGGTCCCCATGCTCCGGGCCGATCGACACGTCCTGCCCCCGGTAGCTCAAGCGAAGGGCACGCGAAGAGGCGGGTACCGCGTCGTGCAGGCTCCCGCTGACGAGGGTCAGGTCGGCGTCGAGCTTCCAGACAACGTCGTAGATCGAGACCTTGCCGGCGATCCCCTTGACGTCGATGGCATAGAGCGGGCGACAGGCGGCCCGCAGCAGCGGCGGGAGTACGTCGACCGTCTGCCGGGTGGTGAGCACCTGTGCCGGATTCGCGAGGGCGGCCACGCGCGCGGCAAGGTTGACCGTGTCGCCGAACACGTCGCCGGCATCCTCCAGCACGGGACCGTGGCTGATGCCCACCCGGATCGCCGGCACCGAGCTATCGGCGCGGCGTTGTGCGTCCAGCCGTAGTTGCATCTCGCTGGCAGCGCCGATCGCAGCCTGTGCGTCGTTGAAGACGCAAAGCAGTTCGTCGCCGATGGCTTTCACGACGCGGCCTTCGAACTCCGCCACTACGTTGCGCAGGGTTTGCAGGCAGCTTTCAACCACCCGATGCGCCTGCGTATCGCCGAGCGCTTCGTACAACGCCGTGCTGCCGCTGATGTCGGCAAATACCACCGCAAGCATTCTTTGCGCGGACTGCATCTCGTGCATGCCTCGTCGAATCGTCCCGTCAACGCCGGGACAAGGCCGTGAGCCTACGCTCGCGCCGCGGCAAGTTCAACTTGCCCATCGCTGGCCGCCGTCGCGTCATCGGATCAACCGATAGACGCATTTGATGCCGTCCCAGTGGTGGTGGAGCCGGCTGAGATCGATCTCTGCGACGAGTTGCAGATCATCGCCGAAACCTGGCGATTGGCCGAAGCGCAGATACTCGCCCTGCGCAGCCGGCGCGAACGACATGCCGAACCGCGCGAGGTAAGCGCCAAAAGGCAGCAGCCTGCCGTCATCCCAGATTTCAACGAGCCGTTGATACTCCGGCGGCAGGCCGGGGCGCAATTCGTCGGCGTCGATCTTGGCCAGACCTCCCGCGCACAGGACGCGAGTGACTTCGCGCAGCACGCCGACCTTGTTGGAAAAATAGAGCCATGCCACCTGGCTGTAAACCAGGTCGAAGGTACCGTCGCCAAAGGGCAGGCCGCCGGCGACATCGAGGTAGGTGATCGGGGGCAGGCATTCCGTCGGCGATACGCCGGGTGCGATCAATCCACGCTCGACGCCGTTTCGCAACAGGATGTCCGCGTCGCCGTCCTCGCGCCGCCTGTTGATCCCGTGGAGCATCACGCTTCGACCGTAGCGCTGCTGCAATTCGAACAGGACCGTGCCGTACCCGCATCCCAGCTCCAGCACGCGCACGAGCGCCTGCGTTTGCAGCCGTTGCTCGATATCCTCGAAGACGCCTCCTGTGAGCTCGACCAGCATGGCGTGTCCACGCGCCCGGAATGGCAACTTGTCGCGATAGTGCTGGTCGCGGATCATTATTGCTTCGCCTTCCCTGGTTCGGCGGCGGGAGCCTCGCGGCGACGTTGATCTCCGGGATTTGTCGCGCCGGTTACACCACCTTCATCGCCGCCGAGGCGCGTTTCCGCCAGCCGCAGCAACGGAGTGAGTGCCGTGGTGTCGGCGATGGCGTAATAGCTGACCGGCTGCTCCCGTCCGCGCACCGTGGCGATGTGTTCCGGAAACTCGGAGAAGTCCATCCCGGCCGCTTTCACGCACGCCGAGGAGACGACCAGTGTGCAATGATGAGCCTTGGTCTCGGCCTCCAGCCGCGCCGCCACGTTCACGGTATCACCCAACGCCGAAAGAATGGGTGTGTCAGGCGGGCCCATGGTGCCGACGATGGCCTCGCCCGTATGGATGCTGATCCCCGCGCGCAACGGATGGCGCAGCTCGGACGCGAGCGCGGCGTTGATTTGCGCGAGCCGGCCGGCAACGGCGATCGCGCCGCGCATGGCATCGCGGCAGCCTTGCGCGAGATCGGTCGAGATACCGTAGAGCGCCATGAAGCCATCGCCATTGAAGGTCGAGTAATAGCCGCTCGTCTCGCGCAGCGCCTCCGCCATCTCGGCAAAAAAACGGTTCAGGATGAAAAAGACATCGTAGGGAAGGCGCTGCTCGCCCAGCCGGCTCGATTCGCGCAGATCGACGAACATCACCACCACGACCCGCTCGCGGCCGGGCATTCCTCCGGCCCCGGCTTGCGCCGCCCCGGCGCCCGCAGGTAGCAGGGGCGTGATATGCACATCCCGTTGCGGGCGCAACTGGCAGGCAAGCCGAACATCCGGCGCCGCATCGATACGCTCGAGCGCGTGAACCTCCGTCGGACCCGGCGGCGGAAGCATGATCAGACTGGCGCCCACCCGCACCCTGCAGGTGGTGCAGCGCGCCCGCCCCCCGCACACCGATGCATGCGGAATGCCGGCCTCACGCAATGCTTCCAGCAGCGATTGCCCGATCGGCGCGGTGATCGATCGCCCGTTGGAATGAAAGATCCGGTAAACGCCGCGCCGGTCGCGCAGGAAGCGCCGCACCACCCGGGCCAGCAGGACGAGCGCCAGCAACGCAATCGCAATGGCCGATGCGATGTCTTTTCGGGTTTCCAGCAGCGCATGGCGTGCGGGATCCGGAAGGGCCCCGCCGTAGCCAGCGGCGTCGTAGCTCCCCGGGGTCACCGCGTCATAGCCGGAGCCGTAGGCCGCCGACGCCCCTGCGCGGACTGGCGCAGCAGCAGCGGCGCGCAACTCCACGCTCGCGCCCCAGAACCCCAGCAGCGCCAACAGCGGCACCATGACGGCGAACGGATAGGCCACCACCAGCCAGCGCCGGTAGTTGGCCTTCACGCGCAGCCAGTAATGCAGTCCCACCATCAGGTGCGACCAGACGATCAATACCAGGAAGGTCTGCCGCACGATATTTTCAGGCTTCGACGACAGGCCCTCGATGACCAGGGCGTACGTGGTGTCGGTACCGAGCATCGACGCCGATATGCGCGTCGCAAAAACATGCGGAATCAGCAGCAAGGGGATGGCGAGCCCGAGTGCCAACTGCGCCAGCTCCCACGAGGGCATGCGCAGTGTTTCCCGCCGCCACAGCGCATGCAAGCCGAGGATGGGATGCCCCAACAGCGCCGTATACAGCAGCAGGGTTCCCGGCACGCTCCGCCAGACGGGCGAGACCACCTTGCGCACCGCTTCCTGGGCATCGATGGAAATCACGCCCAGCGAATGGTTGAGAAGATGCCCCGTCACGTACAGCGCGAGCACCAGCCCGGACGCGAGTCGCAGGGTGCGAACGGACATTTTCGTGACCGATGGCTGCATGTGGCGCCTTTGGACCATCCAGGGGTCATGCCACGGGAACGCGCCAATCCGATCGCCACCGGGCACGCGCCAAGCAGTCGAACGGGGCAGCCTTGGGCGCGGCAAACGAGGGTGTCACGCGCGGCTCGTGCGCATTCCCGAGGTATTCGTGCCATCGTACGTGTCCGCGCCCCCCGCTGGCAACGGCCACGGGTCTGTGGCATTGTCGCGCTGGCAGGCGAGGCCCAGCCGGCTGGTGGTCGTCCCCGACGGGGTGTCCGCAACGTGTCCGCGCACGCAGCCATGTCGAGCGATGCGCCGCGAGCGCCCAAGCCGGTCACAGCGGCGGTTACAAGCCGGGAAGGACAGGGAGCACGGTGGAAAGACTTGGCAACGCACGTATCCTGATCTACAGCCACGACAGCTTCGGGCTCGGCCACCTGCGCCGCTGCCGTGCCATCGCCCATGCCATCGTCGATCGATTCAAGGGCGTGTCGGTCCTCATCCTGTCCGGCTCGCCCATCATCGGCAGCTTCGATTTCCGGCCGCGCGTCGATTTCGTCCGGATTCCCGGAGTCATCAAACTGACCAACGGCGAGTACCAGTCGCTTGGCCTCCACATCGAGCTCGATCAAACGATGGAGATGCGCGCGGCCATCATCCGCCAAACGGCAGAGAGCTTCCGGCCGGATCTTTTCCTGGTCGACAAGGAGCCGCTCGGCCTCAAGGGCGAAGTCGCAGCCACGCTGCACATGCTAAAGGCCAAGGGCACCACGCTGGTGCTGGGCCTGCGGGACATCATGGACGATCCCCGACTGCTGATGCGCGAGTGGAAGCGCAAGAAGGTGCTCCCCGCGCTCGAGCACCTCTATGACGAGATCTGGGTGTACGGTCTCGACGGATTTGCCGATCCGCTCGAAGGCGTGGCCTGTCCCGCTGCAGTGCGCGCCAAGATGGTCTACACCGGCTATCTGCGGCGCGCGGTGCCGCACCTGACCGAAGCCGCCGCCCCGGTCGGCGGACAACCGTATGTGCTGGTAACGGTCGGCGGCGGCGACGACGGCATGGCAGTCGTCGATTGGGTGCTGCGCGCTTACGAGCATGACCCGGGCATTCCGCTGGCGGCGGTATTGGTGCTCGGACCCTTCATGGCGCCGGCGCTGCAGCGCCAGTTCCGCGAGCGCGCCGAGCGGCTGGGCCGCATCGATGTCGTCACCTTCGACACTCACATCGAGCTCCTGATGGAGCGCGCGAGCGGGGTAGTGGCGATGGCAGGCTACAACACGTTCTGCGAAATTCTCTCCCTGGACAAGCGCGCGATCCTGATTCCACGGGTGGTTCCGCGGCGCGAACAACTCATGCGCGCCAATCGCGCGGCAGAACTGGGGCTGGTCCGCTCCCTCGCACCCGAGGGCGTGCATGATCCCGCGACGATGGCGGCGGCATTGCGCAACCTGCACCGGCAGCCTCTCCCCTCGGCGCATGGGGCCGGGGCGATGCTCGATGGCCTGCAAATGATCACCGAGCTCGTGGAGGGTCATGTCGGTCAACCCGCGGCTGTCAAAGCGCGCGTTGCCCGGCGCTGAACAGCGGCCGGAGGGATCGCCTGCCGGTCGCGCCGGCCGGCGTTCCGATCCAGCGCAACACGGCACCGACATGCCCGCCGTCATGATCTATGTCCAGCATCTGCTGGGCATTGGCCACCTCATGCGGGCCCGGCTCATCGCCGAGGCGCTTGCCGACACCGGCTTCGACGTCCACCTCGTGACCGGTGGCATGCCGATCGGCGGTCGCATGCCGCGCGGTGTGCACACCGTGCAATTGCCGCCGATCCGCGTCGCCGATGCGAGCTTCATGCCGTTGCGCGACGCCCAAGGATTGCCCATCGACGACGCGTACCGGGAAACGCGACGCGATTTGCTGCTCGCCGCGTACGAGCGCGCCGCCCCGGCAGCAGTCATATTCGAGACGTTTCCCTTCGGCCGCCGGTCGCTGCGCTTCGAGTTGATGCCGCTCCTCGAGCGCATCGAGACGCAGGATCCGCGGCCGGTCGTGATTGCGTCCGTGCGCGACATCCTCCAGATCCAGGCGAAGCCGGAGCGTGAGCGCGAGATGCTGGAATGGGCGAAACGCTGGTTCGATGGCGTGCTCGTTCACGGCGACCCGCGGTTCGCGCGTTTCGAGGATACCTTTCCCCTCGCCTCTCAACTGGGTCTGCCGTTTCATTACACCGGATTCGTGCTTTCGGGGGGCGATCCCCCGCCACCGCACGATGACAGCAGGCGGCGCGAAGTCGTAGTCTCGGCCGGCGGTGGCGCCGTGGGTATCGAGCTCCTGGCGGCTGCACTCGCCGCACGGAGGCAGTCGCGCTTCGGTCATTTGCAATGGCGCGTATTGGCCGGGCCGAACATTCCCGATGCCGGCGTTGCGCGGCTTCTGCGCGAAGCGGGCCCGGACGCAATCGTGGAGCGGGCGCGGGTGGACTTCGCGTCGCTGTTGCGCCACGCCTTCGTCTCGATCTCCCAGGCCGGATACAACACGGTGCTCGATGTGGTGACGAGTGGCGCACGCCCGGTGGTGGTTCCCTTCACCGGCAATGGCGAAACCGAGCAGCGCGCGCGGGGAGCGCGCCTCCGTGACTTCGGGCTGGCGGTGGTGGTCGACGACAGCACGCTTTCGTCCTCCGTGCTGGCGAGCGCCGTGGACGAAGCCGGCTCACGCGAGCGTTGGGGGCGATGGGATTTCGACAGCGACGGCGCTGCCGGGTCGGCCGCGATCGTCGCTGCCATGATCCATGCGGGCGCAGGGCAGCCCGCGCGCCCATGAGCGGCGCCGGGCCGTCCCAAGACGCTTCCCTCCCCCACGGGGGGACGGCTCGCAGCGCTAAGGGGGTCCCTCAATGAGCGCCGCCGGGCCGTCCCAAGGCGCGAATTGCTCCCCCTCGGGGGGCAGCGCCGCGGCGACAGCCGCAAGCGTGGGGGTTCACCAATGACTGCATGGCAACGCCTGGATCGCGAGCTCGACGCCTGGCACGCGAGCGGGGAGCGGGCAACGTTATGGTGCCGCGACGATGATGCGTGTCGCGACTCGCCTGCACTGCGGAGGCTCTTCGCCATTGCGCGCGCCAACGATGTCCCTGTCGCACTGGCCACCATCCCCGCGGCCCTCGAGGAAAGCATGGTGGACGCGGTTCGGGAATGCGCAATCGCGAGTGTCGTGCAGCATGGCTAC
Source organism: Betaproteobacteria bacterium (assembly GCA_040003635.1). Classification (GTDB taxonomy): domain Bacteria; phylum Pseudomonadota; class Gammaproteobacteria; order Burkholderiales; family Casimicrobiaceae; genus CAIWHR01. The sequence continues at coordinate 2,501 of JBDUCE010000009.1, read as the reverse complement.
GCTCATCGCAACCATGCGCCACCGGATGCCAGGAGCTGCGAGCTCGGCACGCATCGCCCGCCGGATATCACGATGGCCGAGCTGAGGCAGGGCCGCTCCCGGCTGGCGCAAGATTTCGGGGGGCGCTTCGCGAATGTGCTGGTCCCGCCGTGGAATCGTATCGATCCGGAGATCACCGCGCGACTGTCGGAGGCTGGATTCCAGGGCGTATCGACGTTCGGTCCCCGTCCCGCGGCGTGGGCGGCTCCCAATCTCGCCCAATGCAACACCCACGTCGATCTGATCGCCTGGCGGCGGGACCGCGCGTTCATCGGGGTGGATCGCGCCATTGATCGACTGGTGGCGCATCTGCAGGCACGCCGCGAACGTACCGCCGATCCGCTCGAGCCCAGCGGGATCCTTACCCACCATCTCGATGTCGACCATGCGGCGTGGGAGTTCCTGGCCCAGCTCATGGCGCACACCCGGGCCCACGATGCAGTGGCCTGGCTCGATGCGCGAGCGGCATTCGCGCCCGCCGAAACCCGAGGCACCTGACCCATCGGCGCTCACTTCCTTCCGATCAGCATGAACCGAACGTAGCGCCGCAGTTTGCGCTCGCCGGCAAACATCACCTCGCGCAACGGCGCTTGCGAGCGGAAGGCAGCAAGATCGGGAACGCAATTGACGTGCTCGGCGACGGCGTAGTAATCGTTGGACTGCAGCACCAGCAATTGCCCGTCGGGGATGCGCTGCCACCATCGGTCGAATTCCGCCAGGTGCTCGCAGCTCGTGTTGATGACGAGATCGAACGGACCCGGATCAGGGCCGGCCGCCGCAGCGGGGATTGCACCGTAATTCATTTCCAGCATGTCGGCCGTCTGCGCCGCAAACCGGCCCTGCCGAACGTGCGTGGCATTGATGGCCTCGGCAACGGCAGCGCAGCGCGGATCGATGTCGATGCTCACGATGTGATCGATCGTGAAGCGCCGATCGTGCAGCAGCACCGCGCCCAGCACCCCCATCCAGCCGCCGAGGATGAGCACCCTCCCCGGATTGGGGCCCACCACCGCCAGCAACGTGTCGGCGAGCCACATCTTGCTGCCCATCTGGTTCTTGTTGAGCGCTCTTCCGATGCCCGGCTCGTCATGGCGGGAAAGGGCCGCCAGGACATCGCGCTGGAAGGCGCTGCCGGTATAGATGGCCATGCCTTCGAGGATGTCGCGATAGAACTCGTCTTTTTCCGATATCACTGCGCTCCCCTTCCTCACGGGTTTCGGCACCGTCTTTCCTCCGCTCCGGCGATGCCGTATTCTGTTGCCGGTTGGCCGGTGCGTTCGCGACATTGGCACGATGCCCGGCTTTTAGGCAACAGGCCGCGATTGAAAAAGATGGCCCATGCCCGCGAGCGCATCCTGTCGCGCGGCCTTAAGCACGAGAACCGGAATCATCCCTTTTCTGCCCGGTCACGGAGGCTCCGAGTGGATCTTTTTCAGGAAGCGGAGATGCTGCGCAAAGTGCCGATGTTCAGCGGGTTGAGCCCTGCCGAATTGAAGCTCCTTGCGTTCACGAGCCGCGTGGTCCGGTTCGGCCCAGGCGAGAACCTGATGCGAATGGGAGAGCCGGCCGACTGTGCGTACGTGATCCTCGAAGGCGAAGTCGAAGTCCTGGGCGAGACCAGCGAGGGCGAATTCCTGATTGCCGTGCAGGGACGCAATGCACTCATGGGTGAAATGGGCGTGGTCACCGATGCGCCCCGCTCCGCCACGGTTCGCGCCAAGGATCCCGTCAAGGCTCTGCGCATCTCGGGCGATGTCTTCTTGCGCCTCCTCGGGCAAAACCCGGATCGCGCCCTGCATGTCATGCGCCAGTTGAGCGTGCGCCTGGCCACCGCCTCGCGGGAGATTGCAACCCTCAAGCAGCAATTGCAGAAGGCCCAAGCCGTATCGGCCCACGGTCATGCCAAGTGACGCTCAAGCGGGTCACACGGTCAACCGCGGCAGGAATGGCCGTGCTCCGGTGAAGACGAGTCTCGAGGCGCGACGTTTCGATGCGCTGTGGCGGCGTTGCGTCAACTCGCCACGCGCCGCCGACTCCGCCACGGTGTACGCCGAATTGCGCCGCCTGCTGGGCGCGCCGGACCGGCATTTCCACAATCTCGGCCATATCCGCGATTGTGTGCGCCGCGTCGACGAAGTGGCTTCCCTGCTGGAAGATCGCGATGCGGTCGAGCTCGCCTTGTGGTTTCACGACGCCGTCTACTCACCGGGCGATGCCACCAACGAGCGGCGCAGCGCGGAGCTTTTCCTGGGATTTTCGGCGGGAGCGCAACCTGCATTGCGCATACGCATCTGCCGCCTGGTGCTTGCCACCCGTCACACGGGCGCCGTGACCGGCCACGACCGGCGATTCATCGTCGACATCGACCTCTCGGGGTTCGGTGCACCGTGGGGTGAGTTCATGCGCAAGGGTGCTTTGCTGCGCCGTGAATTCTCGGCCCAGACGGACACCCAGTATCTCGC
>JBDUCE010000260.1:0-4558 GCA_040003635.1 Betaproteobacteria bacterium | reverse complement strand
CGTCGGCGGAATGCAGGCGTTTTTCATTCCGCACATGATGGTCGGCGGCACCAACATCGTCATCGGGCATTACGACGCGGTGAAGACACTCGAAACGATCCAGGCGGAGCAGGTCACGACGCTCTTCGCGGTGCCGACCCAGATCCAGGAGATGCTGCTCCACCCGCGGTTTGCGGGCCATGACGTTCGCAGCCTGCGCATGATCACGACCGGTGGCGCGGCGATCGCGGCCGCGACAATGGAGCGCGTCATCAGCGATTTCTGTCCCAACATTTTCAATGGCTACGGCATGACGGAGGCGAGCCTCGCGCTGTTGCTGCACCCCGAGCAGGCACTGTCGCATCTCGGCTCCTGCGGCAAGCCGACGTTAATCAGCACCTGCCGGGTGGTGGAGCATCGCGCCGAGGACGATGCGAAGCCCGATGACACCGTGGCGTCCGGCGAGATCGGCCAGCTCATCGTTCGCGGTCCGCAGGTAACGTGGGGCTATTGGAACAATCCCGTCGAAACGGCGAAAAAGCTGCGCTCCGGCTGGCTCTACACCGGCGATCTGGTGAGCAGGGATGACGACGGCTTCTACCATTTCTGCGGCCGGGTCGATGACATGATCGTGTCGGGCGGCGAGAATATCTATCCGCGTGAGGTCGAGGAAATTCTCTATCGCTGCCCCGGCGTGCAGGAGGCCGCGGTGGTCGGGCTGCCGGACGAGAAATGGGGCAGCGTGGTGACTGCGTTCGTCGTTCCACGGGCACCGGGTCTCGACGCCGCCGCGATCGCCGCCTTCTGCCGCGCGAGCCACGACCTCGCGTCGTACAAGCGGCCGCGGCGGATCGTTTTCGTCGACGCTCTGCCGACCAACCCCAGCGGCAAGGTGCTAAAGCGAGAGCTGATCGCGCACTACAGCGAGAAGGTGGGCACATGAGCGAGCCAGGCGAAGCCAAGACCCGAAGGGCCGCTGGCTTGCGATTTTGCGGAGGCCGACAGATGAGCGCTGCCGGGCCGCTCCCAAGGCGCTTGCTCCCCCCCGGGGGGACGGCGCGTAGCGCGAAGGGGGAGCCTACAAGCGCACGCATGTCGACCGGGCGCACGGAGGCCGAGACATGAGCGAGCCCATTCGCTTTGATCAGTCCGGGCACGTCGTCACGATTACCCTTGACCGGCCCGCGACGCGCAATGCGCTGACCGACGCCGACATGGTCGACGCCTTCGTGCAGGCATGCGAGCGCGCGGGTGCTGATCGCAGTGTCCGCGCGGTGATTGTCACCGGGGCAGGCGCGTCGTTCTCCTCTGGCGGCAACCTGAAGCACATGCGCGATCGCGAAGGCATCTTCGCCGGTGATGCGGCGCAGGTGCGCGACGGCTATCGCGCCGGCATCCAGCGGCTGGCAAAAACTCTGTACGAGCTCGAAGTGCCGACGATTGCTGCAGTCAACGGCGCTGCGTACGGCGCGGGTTGCGATACGGCGCTGGCGTGCGACATCCGCATCGCTTCCGACACCGCCGTGTTCGCGGAAAACTTTGTCAAGGTCGGATTGATCTCCGGGGATGGCGGGAGCTGGCTGCTCCCGCGCGTCGTCGGCCTTTCGCGCGCCTGCGAGATGGCCTTCACCGGCGATCCGGTCGATGCCGCCACGGCGCTCCAATGGGGCCTGGTGTCGAAAGTCGTTTCCTCCGAGCGCTTGCTGATCGAAGCACGCGATCTCGCCGAGCGCATCGCCGCCAACGCGCCGGCGTCGGTGCGCATGACCAAGCGGTTGATCCGTGAGGCGCAGCATGCGCGCTTCGACAGCTTGCTGGAGCTCGCGGCGTCGCTGCAGGGGGCGTGCCACCAGACAAGCGATCACCGCGAGGCCGTGCAGGCATTTTTCGACAAGCGTCCGCCGCGGTTCACCGGCGAATGAGCCTGAAGGCGGCGATGAGCGCGCCCCGCTAGTGCCGGAACTGGTGGCGTTGGCCGCCGGGCGACACAGCCGGCGGAGTAGTCGCGAGGGCGCCTTCATGCCAGCCAGTGTCGCTTTCGTCGCGGTGGGATTGCGCCGATGACCCGATGATCAGTCCGACTACGCATGATCACCAGCGACATCCTCGGTCTTTTCAACGCCTCGCCTATTGCCGGCATATTCGCGAGCGTGCAGCGCTTGCGGCGCGAAGGCCATGAGCTCCTCGATTTCTCTCTCGGCGAACCGGATTTCGACACGCCGCTGCACATAAGAGAAGCCGGCAAGCGCGCCATCGATCGGGGCGAGACGCGCTACACGCCCACCGACGGCGGCATCGATCTCAGAGAATCGGTGCGCAGAAAATTCCAGCGCGAGAACGGCCTCGATTATCCGCTCGCGCAGATCATCGCCGGCATGGGCGCGAAGCCGCTGCTCGCCGCCGCCGTGCAGGCGATTCTGTCCCCTGGCGATGAAGCGATTCTCTCGACGCCCTGCTGGCCCTCGCATGTCGGCATGATCGAGCTCGCGCGCGGGCGTGCGGTCAAGCTCGCAACCGGCATCGACGCCGCATTCAAGATGACCGCTGCAGAGCTCGATCGGGCGATCGGTCCAAAAACGCGTCTGGTCATTCTCTGCTCGCCCTCGAATCCTACGGGCGCGGTCTATGACCAGACAGAATTGCGCGCGCTGGCTGAGGTGCTTCTTGCGCATCCGCACATTGCCATCCTGTCGGACGACCTTTACGAGCACATCCTCTTCGACGGCCGGCGCTTCAACACGATCGCTGCAGTCGAACCGCGCCTTGCCGATCGTACGATGACCGTGAACGGTCTGTCCAAGGCCTATGCGATGACCGGCTGGCGCATCGGGTTCGCGGGCGGCCCGCCCGCCTGGGTGGACGCCGTTCGCCAGATCTACAGCCATTCGAGCGGCGGCCTCTGCTCGGTCAGCCAGGCGGCGGCCATCGCCGCACTGGAAGGCCCCAAGGAATTTCTTGCCGAGCGGTCAGCACACTATCAGCGCCGGCGCGATGTCGTGCTGGAAGGCCTCGCGGCGGCGCCCGGATTGAGAGTTGCAAAGCCGGAGGGCGCGTTCTATCTCATGCCCGAATGCGCGGGGCTGATCGGAACCCGCCGACGCAATGGCGAGACGATCGGCTCGTCCGATGACTTTGCCCGCTATCTGCTGGAAGACTGGAAGGTCGTGGTGGTGCCGGGGCCGGGCTTCGAATGCGATCCCTATTTCCGCCTCTCGATCGCAGCGTCCGAAACAACGCTGAAACGCGGCGTGCAGTTGATTGCGCAGGCGTGCGCCGCGCTCGTCGAGAAGGGGAGGCCGCCATCACGATCGCCTTCGCGCATTTCGTCGACGATTTAGGACGCGACGAGCAGATGGCAGCGCGTTCTGGACGACATCTAACAGAGTACCCATCGCGATGATGCATGATTTTTCCAGGGTCAGATCGCTGCTCGAAGCACGTCGACCTGGTCATACGCTGCCCCAGGCGTTCTACACCGATCCCGACGTCTTCGAGTTCGATCTTGCGGCGATCTATGGCCGGTCGTGGATCATGGCCGGGTTCGAGGTGGAACTGCCGAAGGCGGGGTCCTGGCTGTCGATCTCCATCGGCCGATCGCCGGTATTGATCGTGCGCGATCGGAGCGGCATCCTGCACGCCTTCCACAATACTTGCCGCCATCGCGGCGCGCAGATTTGCGCGACAGGAATCGGCCATAGCACGAGACTGGTGTGTCCTTACCATGCCTGGACCTACGATCTCGACGGCAAGCTCCTCCATAACACGCGGATGCCGGAGCATTTCGATCGGTCGCAGCACGGCCTTCGGCCAATTCATGTCGAGACGATTGCGGGATCGGTTTATGTCTGCCTCGCGGACGAGCCGCCACCTTTCTCGTCGTTTCGCGATTATTTCGAGCCGTTGCTGGCGCCTCATGACCTCAACAACGCCAAGGTCGCCTTCGAAAGTACGCTGGTGGAGAAGGCGAATTGGAAGCTCGTCATGGAAAACGCCCGGGAGTGCTATCACTGCGCAGCCAAGCATCCCGAGCTCCGGAAGACCTTCCCGGTGACCCGAAGCAAGGCCGAACGCGAAAGCGGTGAAATCACCCAGGCGTTCAGAGACAGGATGACCAGTTGCGGGCTCGAGGTTGGACCAGTCGAAGGCGATTGGTGGCAAGCCAGCCGCTTTTCGCTGAACGATGGCAGTGTGTCGTTGACGATGGATGGCTTGCCATCGGTCAAGAAAACACTCGGCCGGGTCGGCGACGGCGACGTCGGCACACTGCGGTGGGCGTTGGAGCCCAACAGCTTCTGTCATGCGCTGGGTGACTACGTCTTCATGTTCAGCGCCATGCCCACGGGTCCGCAGGAAACGATAGTCACGTCGAAATGGTTGGTGAGCAAGGATGCGGTAGCCGGGGTCGACTTTGACGTGGAGCGGCTGAAGGAGCTTTGGACGAAGACCAACGACCAGGACCGAGCACTGGCGGAGAACAACCAGAAGGGGGTCAATTCTCTCGGCTATGTGCCCGGGCCTTACTCGCCGGAAGCGGAGAGCCTGGTCTTGCGGTTCACCGACTGGTATTGCGCCAAGGCGC
>JBDUCE010000259.1:0-4560 GCA_040003635.1 Betaproteobacteria bacterium | reverse complement strand
AAAAATCAAAGTGATAAAAGTATAAGCTCGAAATGAGATAATGTTCAACCAGTGTGTAGGTGGGGCTTTTGACGGGTCCGTCCCAGCCGAGCGCCCGCAAGGCGCCCCGGGCAAGCGTGGTCTTGCCGGTACCGAGCTCTCCGACCAGGCAGATCAGCATCCCCGGCTCGATCGCGGCAGCCATCCGCGCACCGGCGGCAAGGGTCGCCGCAGCGTCCGGGAGATAAAACCAGGCCTCGGGCTGCGCATCACCCTTGCTCGCGGCAACGCCATCCTGCGGGTGAGGTAAATTGGCCATGATGAGCGCGTCGATATCCACCGCCGAAGAAGCGGCCACCCCACCCATGGCGCATGACCTGCCGGCGCTCGCCGAGGCGATTACGCGGTGGGGCCTCGAGCTCGGATTCCAGGAAATCGGCATCACCGATACCGACCTTTCCACCGACGAGCAACGATTGCTCGACTGGCTCGATGCGGGGCATCACGGCGCGATGGATTATATGGCACGCCATGGCACCAGGCGCTCGCGGCCGGCGGCGCTGGTGGCCGGAACGGTGCGTGTCATCTCGGCCCGGCTCGATTACCTGCCGGGAGAGGCGCGCGACGCAAACGAAGTGCTTGCGTTGCCGAATCACGCCTACGTCGCCCGCTACGCGCTGGGCCGCGATTACCACAAGGTGCTGCGCGCGAAGCTCCAGGCGCTCGCCGGGCGGATGCGCGATGCGGTGGGCGACTTCGGCTATCGGGTGTTCACCGACAGCGCCCCGGTGATGGAAGTGGCACTGGCCGCGAAAGCGGGCCTCGGTTGGCGCGGCAAGCACACGCTGCTCCTGACCCGCGAGCGAGGCTCATGGTTTTTCCTGGGCGAGATCTACACCGATCTTCCACTGCCTGTGACGCCGGCACGCACCAACCATTGCGGAACATGCACCAGTTGCATCGACGCCTGCCCCACCGGCGCCATCGTCGCGCCTTACGAGCTCGATGCGCGCCGCTGCATCTCCTACCTCACGATCGAGCATCCCGGCGCCATTCCTGAAGCGCTGCGGCCGCTGATCGGCAATCGCGTCTACGGCTGCGACGATTGCCAACTCGCCTGCCCGTGGAACCGTTTTGCGCAGCCGACGGGCGAGCCGGATTTTGCCGTGCGGCACGGGCTCGACAACGCCGAGCTCGTGACCCTGTTCGCCTGGACCAGGGAAGACTTCGAAGCGCGCCTGCAGGGTAGTCCGATCCGGCGAATCGGCTATGAGCGGTGGTTGCGCAACCTGGCGGTCGGGCTCGGCAATGCGCCTTCATCCGCCGAAATCATCGCTGCGCTCGAAGCCCGCGCCGACGATCCGTCGCCGCTGGTGCGCGAGCATGTCGCGTGGGCGCTCGGTCGACACGGTCGATACCCCGATGACGCCGGCAGCACCGGTGATGGCGTCGTCAGCGACCGGGAGCGGCCCACCTCGTAAGGAAACGGCGCACCGCTGCCGCGTTGTAATCGTCGCCATCTTCCAGCGCGCTCGTGTCCTGCGAATGGAGCAGCGCTCCCTTCGCATCGAGCACGAAGAGATGCGGATAGCCCGCGACTTTCGGCCACCCCGAGAGGAGCTGCGGGTTCGGGTTCGCTTTCGAATAGTTGATCTTGAGCCAGACGAAGCGCGCATCGCGCAACGCCCGGAGATCGGGCCGCCGTTCGAAAAAACGGTCCATCACATGACACCAAGGGCACCATTCCCCGCCAACATCGACGATGACGCGCCGGCCGCTTTCGGCGGCAAGCCGGCACGCCAAAGCAAGGTCCGTTTTCGCATCGCGCGCCGGATCGAAACTCTCGGGCAGGCCTGCCACGCCCGCTGCAGCGACCGGGACACCGAGTGCCAACAGGCCGAGGGCACGGCCAAGCCATTGGCGCCGGCTGCAGCAGCGCACGAAACGGGGGGTGGAAGCGGTCATCGAATGAGCTGGTTCACCGAAACGATCGGCAGCATCACCGCGAGCACGAGCACCAGCACCACCGCACCCATCAGCACGATAAGCGCAGGTTGCAGCAAGGCCGCGAACCAGGTGAGCCGTCGCTCGGCTTCGCGCTCCAGCTCCTGCGCGGCCCGCTCGAGCATCGCTTCGAGCTGGCCGCTGGCCTCGCCATTGGCGACGAGATGGATGAGCACCGGCGGGAAGACGCGTTGCTCCTTGAGGGCGCGGGCCAGCGCCACGCCCTCCCGCACCAGGATTGCCGACGCGCTTGCCGCACGCCGGATAGGCACCGACCAGATGACCTCGGCCGCGGCGTCGAGCGCACGCAACAACGGTGCCCCGCTGCCGACCAGGATCGCGAGCGTGCTGGCAAAGCGGGCCGTGTCGATGGCGATCAGCAGCCGGCCGAGGAGCGGCCAACGCAACACCGAAGCGTGCCAGTATGCACGGAACGCTGGCTGCCGATTCGCGACGGCAAATGCGAGTGCACTCGCCGCCAACACGGCCGCCCAGGCCCAGCCGGTGGCGCGAAAGAAGCCGCTGGTCGCAATCAGCGCCCGCGTAAGCCACGGCAACGTTTGCCGGCTTTGCTGATACACCGATACGATTTGCGGCACCACGTATGTCAGCAGGACAACGATCACCGCCAGCGCGATCACCGTCACCAGTGCGGGGTAGATGAGCGCCAGCGTGAACCGCTGCTTGAGTGCCTCGCGCGCTTCGAGGTAATCGGCGAGTTGCGACAGCACATCGGCGAGGCGACCGGTTTCGGCGGCGACGCCCACCAGCCCGCGGTAGAGGCCGCTGAAGGTGCGCGGAAAGCGCGAGAGCGCGGTGGCCATCGATTCACCGGCCGCGACCTGGGCGCGCAGTCCAGCCAGGACACGAGACGCCCGCGGGTCGTCGGCCTGTTCGGCCACCGCCCCGAGCGCCTGGTCGAGCGGCATGCCGGCGCGCACCAGCGTGGCGAGTTGGCGCGTGGCGAGCGTGACCACCACGCGCGGCAAGCGGGTGCGGTCGATCGCCCCCGAGGTGTCCGCGGCGCTCGCAGCGGTGATCGCGGTCGGAAACAAGCCGTCGCCGCGGAGCTGATCGCGTACCGCGCGCGGCGTCTCGGCCTCGAGTGCGCCACGCCGAATCTTGCCTCGCGCGTCGACGGCTTCGTATTGAAAGGCCGGCATGGCGAGATTCGGAACTCTGGGTTCAGGCCTCGCGGCTGACCCGCACCAACTCGGCCAGCGACGTGGTGCCGTTGACCAGCCAGCGCGCGCCATCGCGCCGCAGCGGCGTCATGCCGCTCCCCAATGCAGCATGGCGCAAAGCATGCTCCGGTCCGCGGTCGTGGATAAGGCGCCGGACGCCCTCGTCGATCGCAAACAGCTCATAGACGCCGGTGCGCCCGCGATATCCGGTGTGATTGCATTGCGCACAACCGGTCGGTCCATGCAGCGTCGAAGGCGCTACCCCGATCTCGACCAGCAAGGCGGCCTCACCCGTGGTCGGCGCATAAGGGACGCGGCACGCCGGGCACAGCGTGCGCACCAGCCGCTGCGCGAGTACGCCAAGCAGGCTCGAGGCCAGCAGATACGGCTCGACGCCCATGTCGGCAAGACGGGTGACAGCGCTGGCCGCGTCGTTGGTGTGCAGCGTCGCCAGCACCAGGTGACCCGTCAGCGAAGCCTGCACCGCAATCTGCGCGGTCTCGAGGTCGCGAATCTCGCCGATCATGATGACATCGGGATCCTGGCGCAGGATGGCACGCAAGGCCCGTGCAAACGTCAGCTCGATGCGGGGATTGACCTGGGTTTGACCGACGCCATCAAGGGCATATTCGATCGGATCTTCCACCGTCATCATGTTGGCGCTGCCGCGATCGAGCCGCGACAACGCCGCGTACAAGGTGGTGGTCTTGCCGGAGCCGGTAGGGCCGGTGACCAGCACGATGCCGTGCGGCTCGCGGATGAGGCGATCGATGCCCTCGAGCGTCGACGCGCTCATGCCCAGCGAGGTGAGGTCGAGCTGGGCGCTGTCCTTATCCAGAAGCCGCAGCACCACGCGCTCGCCGGAGCCCGTCGGCAGCGTCGAAACACGCACGTCCACGGCCTTGTCGCCGAGCTTCAGCGCGATGCGGCCATCCTGCGGCAGGCGTTTTTCCGCGATGTCGAGGCTCGCCATGATCTTCACGCGCGAGACCAGCGCGGCATGCAACGCGCGTGGCGGCTCGATCACGTCACGCAGCACGCCATCGACCCGGAAGCGCACCACCGAGCGCATCTCGTACGGCTCGAAATGCAGGTCGGACGCGCGCTCGCGCAGCGCCTGCAGCAGGAGCGCGTTGATCATGCGGATCACCGGCGCCTGCGCGCCGTCGTCGAGCAGATCCTCCGTGGGCGGCAGATCCTGCATCAGGCGCGCGAGGTCGGTCTCGCGCGACAGGTCGTCCGATAACTGGGCCATCCCGCCGCCCGCCACGTTGTAGGTGCGGGCAAGCTCCGCCGCAAAGCGCTCGGCATCGACGGGATGCGTCAGCAGCGGTCGCTGCAACACGCGCTTCAACTCGGCGAGACCGGTGAGCGTGGCATCGGGACGGGTGAG
>JBDUCE010000258.1:0-4565 GCA_040003635.1 Betaproteobacteria bacterium | reverse complement strand
CCGCAAAGCTCCGGCTCGCTCATCCTGTTCATGATTGCGTTTTACGGACTGTTTGCCGCCGTCATGGGCGCCATGGCTGCGGCCATCGACACCACCGCCGGGGAGCGCGAGCGCCAATCGCTCGAGCCGCTGCTGCTGACGCCGGCGCGGCCGCTGGAGCTTGCCATCGGCAAGTGGGTGGCTATCAGTGCGCTCAATGCCGCCGTCGTGGTCGTGACACTGGCCGGGTTCTATCTGACCCTGCGATTTTTTCCCCTTCCCGCGGTGGGCGTGCCCTTCCTGTTCGGCGCCGCTGAGTTCGTGCGCTTCCTCGTCGTGCTTGCACCGCTCATGCTGTTGATGCCGGCGCTGCTGCTCTACGTCGGCAGCCGCGGCCGCACGTCCAAGGAGGCGCAGGCCAACACGTCGGTCATGCTGTTCGTGGTGTCGATCATTCCCGTGGTGCAGCTGCTGCTGCAGGCGCGGGAGCCTGCCTGGCTGGCGTGGGTTCCCATCTCCGGCCAATACGCCCTGCTCGGTCGAGCGTTGCGCGGCGACGTGCTACCGATGACCGCGCTGGCGCAGTCTTATGTGGCGCCCGCGCTATTGACCGTGCTGGCGCTGGCCGCGGTGGCGCGCCTGCTGTCGCGCGAAGCGGTGCTGGCCGGGCGCTGAGCATTGCGCGCGAGCCTCCCCTGCACTTCCCCTGCCCTTCATCACCAAATGCCGCTCACCCGAGTTGGCGCAGTATGGCGAGCGGCGGCTGGCGCAAGGTAGAACGGGTGCCCAGCCATCCCGCCACCGTCACGCATACCGCCCCGCCCAGCAGTCCATACAGCCAGACCGCCGGATTCACCACGTACGGTATCTGAAAGACACGATCCGCGAGCAGGTAGCCGGTGATGGCAGCGCCCCCTGCCGCCAGCAGGCCCGCGAGCGCGCCGAGCACCACGAACTCCGCCAACTGCGCCGAGGTGAGCTGTGCCTGCGACGCTCCCAGCGTGCGCAGGATCGCCGCGTCGAATTGCCGTTCGTCCTGGGTCGCGGCAATTGCGGCTTGCAACACCAGCAACCCCCCGGCGAGCGTGAACAGGAACACGAATTCCACGGCACGCGCCACTTGATCCATGATGCTCTGCACCTGCCGGATGACCTCGCCGACGTCGATCGCCAGCACATTCGGATATTGCTGCACGAGGGCAGTGAGCGACGCGCCCTGGCCCGCGGTTTCCGGAACGCGCACGGCCCCCAGATAGGTTTGCGGCATGCCGTCCAGAGCACCTGGTGGAAACAGCGTGAAAAAATTGGGCCGGAAGCTGTCCCAGTCCACCTTGCGCAAGCTCGTGATGCGGGCCGAGACCTGCGAGCCCGCGATATCCCAGGTCAGCTTGTCGCCGAGCTTTACGTGCAACGATTCGGCAATCCCGCGCTCCATCGACAATCCCGCATCCGGACCGGGATGCGCGCCCCACCACGCGCCCTCCGTGATGCGATTGGTCGAGGCCAATTCGCTCGCCCAGGAGAGATTGAATTCACGCTCGGCCAAGCGGCGCGACCGCAATTCGGTGAACTTCGCCGTATCGAGCGCGGCATCGTTGACCGCCACCAGCCGGCCGCGGATCATCGGGTAGAGCGTGACCTCGGTCCCGCTCACTGTCTTCAACGCCGCGCGCACGCCGTCCACCTGGTCCGGCAGGATGTTCATCACGAATTGATTCGGCGCATCCGGTGGCAGGCTTGCCCGCCAATTGCGCATGAGATCGCCGCGCACGACGGTGAGCAGCAACAACGCCATGAGCCCGAGGGCCAATGCGCCGATCTGCAGGCTCGACGCCAGGGGTCGGCGCCGCAGGTTAGCGAGCCCGAAGCGCCAGGTGACGCCACGTTGCGGAAGCCACTTCAGCACCGCAATCAGCAGCCACGCCGAGAGCGCCGCCGCAATCAGCAATCCGCCAATGCCACCGATCATGATGCCGGCCGCTTTGAAATCCTGGGCCTGCCATCCGATCAACGCCGCGATCACCCCGGCGCCCAGGGCATAGGCGAGCCACCCACCCGCCCGCGGCCGCGGCAGGTCGCGACGCAACACCCGAAGCGGCGGCGCGCCGGCCAGTGCAACCAGCGGCGGCAGCGCAAATCCGAAGAGCAGCAATACGCCGGTCGCAAAGGCCGTGATGCCGGGCAGCCACGCCGGCGGAGGCAATTCGGTGGGCGACATGGTCGACGATACGCTCGCGAGCAGTGTTACCAGCAGTTGCTGTCCGGCGAGCGCCAGCACGATGCCAACCGCACTGGAAATAACTCCCAGCGTCGCGAACTGCAGCACGAAAAGGCCCAGCACCCGGCGCTCGGGGGCGCCCAGGCAGCGCAACATCGCGGCGGTATCGAGATGGCGGCGCAGGTAACGTGATGCGGCCAGTGCCACCGCGACCGCGGCCAGGACGACCGCAACCAGCGCGGCACGACCCAGGAACTGTTCAGCGCGGTCCAGCGTCTGGCGCACCTCGGGACGCAAGTCGCGCACGTTTTCGAGACGCTGTCCCGCTTTCATCTCCCCCTGCACCCATTGCAGGTACGGATCCAGCGCTGCCCCATGCGCTCCCTCGGCCACGTAGAGTCGATAGGTGGCGCGATTGCCGGGCTGCAGCAAGTGGGTCGCCGGAACATCGGCGAGATTGATGATGAGGCGCGGCGCGATGGCGAGGAGACCACTGGCGACCTCGGGCTCCTGCTGGACCACCGCTGTAACCTGCAGGGTCGCCTCCCCCACCACGATGCGATCGCCCGTCACCACCCCGAGGCGTTGCGCGAGACGCGCGTCCGGCCACGCTTCGCCGGAAGCAGGAATGGCGCGGGCAGGCATTCCCTCCGCGCGCCCGGGCACAACCAACGTAATGGCGCCCCGCAGTGGATATTCGCCGCTCACCGCCTTGACATCGCCGAGCACCGCCAGCGCAGGTGTATCCGACGACGGTGCGCTGCCCGCATTCGGCGCGCGCTGCACCATGCTGTTGAACTTGAGGCCCGCACTCACTCGCAATCCGCGCGCCGCCGCCGCTTCGCCAAAGGCCGAAGGCAACGGGCGATCGCCGGAAATGAGCACGTCTGCGCCCAGCATCAAATTCGCCTGCCGCGTAAGCGCGCCCTTGACGCGATCGGCGAAGAACGCAACCGTGCCCACGCTCGCCACGGCGAGGAGCAGCGCCGCGATCAGCACCCGCAACTCGCCGCTGCGCCAATCGCGGACGAGCATCCGCAAGGCGAGACGTGCGGTATTCATGCCGGCCGATGCGGTTGAAGGCAAGCGGATATCCTGTCTAGGCTTCCACGCGGTAGTCGCCGACCACGCGCCCGTCGGCGAGCGAGAGCCGGCGTACGCACCGCTCGGCCAGCGCCGCATCGTGCGTCACCAGAATGAGTGTCGTACCGTGCTCGCGGTTGAGCCGGAACATCAACTCCGCGACTTCGGCGCCCGTAGCGCCGTCGAGATTACCCGTCGGCTCGTCGGCCATCAGCAAGCTGGGCTCGCCGGCGAATGCCCTCGCGATGGCGACCCGCTGCTGCTCGCCGCCGGAAAGTTGCTTGGGATAGTGGGTGGTGCGCCGGCCCAGTCCGACGCGCACGAGCCATTCCCTGGCGCTGGCCGCGGCGTTGGGCGCGCCGGAAAGCTCCAGCGGCAACATCACGTTTTCGAGCGCAGTCAGCGCCGGCAGGAGCTGGAACGACTGAAACACAAAACCGAGCAGGCGCTGCCTCAAAGCGGCCCGCGCGTCCTCGTCAAGGCCCGAGAGCGCCTGTCCCGCCAGTCGCACCTCTCCCGTTGTCGGGCGATCGAGACCGGCCAGCAATCCGAGCAGGGTGGTCTTGCCCGAGCCGGATGCCCCGACAATGGCGATGCTGCCGCCCGCCTCGATGTCGAACGACACCGCATCGAGAATCGTCAGCGGTGCGTCGCCGCTCACCACGGTCTTGGTCAGCGCTTCGGCGCTAAGGATGGGGTCGGGCATCGGCAAGGACAAAGGGAAGACAGTGCGGGAGAAGTCGAAATGTGCGGCGGGAACAACGAGGGATACCTTTGATGCGAACCGGTACGGACATGGGGCCGCGCCCGACATTGTGCAAGGCGGCACGCCCGATATACCGATTACAGGAACGTTGCCGCGCCGTTGCGGTCATTGCGCCGGGGCGATTCTACCCTTGCCTCCCGCTGCGGCATCCCGACCTCTACAATCTCACCTGATGTGATCCATCGCCATGTGCCATATCCACCCTCGCCTTCGACGCTTCGCCCTCTTCGCCGCCGTCCTGCTGTGGTCGTCCCTGGCCGGCGCGGCAGCGCCATCGGCGCCGGTCCTCCTGGTGGTCGGGGATTCGATCTCCGCCGGGTATGGGCTTCCTCCCGACACGGGCTGGGCGCACCTGTTGGCCTCGCGCCTGCGCCGCGAGAGCCTGCCCGACCGGGTGGTCAACGCGAGCATCAGCGGTGATACGACCGCCGGAGGGCGCGCCCGCTTGCCGGCATTGCTCACCCAGCATCACCCCGGGATCGTGGTGATCGAGCTCGGCGGCAACGACGGCCTGCGCGG